>JAUROA010000001.1 GCA_030835745.1 Alphaproteobacteria bacterium | reverse complement strand
TTGATATTGATTATATTTTTTTATAATCTACAATATCAATATCATATGATTTTAGTCCAATAATTGATTTTTTAGAATTTGTTAATAGTGTCATTTTTTTAATGCCTAGGTCATTTAATATTTGTGCACCAATTCCATAATTTCTGAGTGTTTTTTGTTTATTTATTTCAAGATTAATATTGTCATTGTAAAATAAGTCATTAATAGATTCAAATGGTTGTCTAATTATAACGCAGGCACCTAATTTATTTTTATTAATATGTTCAAGCGACTTTGATAAATTTTTAGTTTTAGGGTTCTTGCTATCTAAAAGGCAGTCACTTAATATATTTAGATGATGCATTCTAACTAATATTGGCTCTTTTGAGTTTTTAATGTCTCCTTTAGTTAGCGCAATATGCTCAATATTATCTACCAAAGAGCGATATATGGTGATATCAAATTGCCCATAATTGCTATTAAATTTACCTTTTTGAGTTACTGTAATTAATTTTTCATTTTGACGACGATATTGAATTAAATCTGCAATAGTTGCAATTTTAATATTATGTTGCTGACTAAATTTTATTAAATCTGGCAGTCTAGCCATTGTGCCATCATCATTCATAATTTCACAAATTACACCAGATGGATTAAGGTTTGCCATTTTAGCAATGTCAACCGCTGCTTCAGTATGCCCCGCTCTAACAAGAACTCCACCTTTTGCTGCCTTTAATGGAAAAATATGTCCTGGGCTAACAATGTGATCTTTATTTTTATTTGGATCTATAGCATCTCGAATAGTTATTGCTCTATCTGCAGCAGAAATTCCAGTTGTAATACCTTCTCTTGCCTCAATTGAAATTGTAAAAGCTGTTTTATTTCTTGATTCATTATTAAGTGACATTAAAGGTAGTTCTAATTGATTAACTCTATCTTCGTCAAGAGCAAGACATATAAGTCCACGACCATATTTAGCCATAAAATTAATGATATCTTTATTGCAATTTTGCGCTGGAATTATAAGGTCGCCTTCATTTTCACGATTTTCATCATCAATTAAAATAAAAATATTACCTTTTTTGGCCTCTTCAATGATCTCAGTTATTGTTGCTAAGTTATTATTCATTATTAGTAATTAATCTTTCAAGATAGCGTGAAATCATATCAATTTCAATATTAACCATATCATTAACCTTAATTTCATTAAAGTTAGTATTTTGATATGTATGAGGAATTATATTGACACTAAATGTGTCATTGTCAATATTGTTGACAGTTAATGAAGTACCATTGATGGTTATAGAACCTTTTGTTGCAATATGTTTTGCAACATTTATTGGTAGTTCAAAAGTAAAAACCCATGATTCATCTATTTGGGTAATATTGATAACTTTAACAATGGTGTCAATATGTCCAAGAACCATATGACCTCCTATTTCATCACCAATTTTTAACGAAAATTCTATATTAATTGCCTGATTTAATTTCCAGTAAGAAATTGTTGTCTTATTTTGAGTTTCCTTTGAGGCTTGAAAAGAGGCTATAAGCTTATCTTTGATTATTTTTTTTTCTGTAAGTGTTAGACATATGCCATTGCACGATATAGAGCAGCCAATTTTAAGTGTAGGTAATAGATTATGATGATTAATTGATATCTCAATTATCAAGTCGCTATTATCATTCTTTTTTATGTTTGATATATATCCAACTTCACTAACAATGCCAGTAAACATTATATGGCAATAAATTTTTTAACATGCTTCTTAATTTTTTTGATGGCACCTTCTTCTATTTGCCTAACTCTTTCTCGAGAAATAGAATATATTTTGCTGAGCTCTTCAAGTGTTTGTGGTTTTCCTTGCATTTGTCTTTTAGAAAGAATTTGTTGCTCACGAATATTGAGTGTTTTAAAAGCATCTATAAAAAGTGACTTTCTTCTGCTATTTTCTTGGTTTGAGATTGCAATTTCATCTGGTAAAGGATTTGAGCATATTAGGGTATCACTAATTTCAGTTTTAGATTCACTATTAACTGATATCATGTTATTTATAGAAGTATCTGATTGAGATAGACGACTATCCATTTCAGATATTTCTTTAACAGATAAGTTGAGTAAATTTGATATTTGACAAATTTGGTCTTTATCTAATTGAAGATTACTTGAAAGCAAAATCTTTTTTTTAATCTTGTTTAAGTTGAAAAAAAGCTTTTTTTGAGCAATTGTTGTGCCAATTTTAACTAATGACCATGATTTAAGAATATAGTCCTGAATGTAAGCTCTTATCCACCACATGGCATATGTAGATAGTCTAAAGCCTTTTTTAGGGTTAAATTTTTTTACTGCATTAATTAAGCCAATATTGCCTTCAGATATAAGGTCTGCAATAGGTAAGCCGTAATTTTTAAATTTCGATGCCATTTTAACGACCAATCTTAAATGACTTTGAATCAAGATTTTAGCTGCATTTTTACAATTATTATTATAGAGGTCTAAACCATATTTATATTCAAGTTCAGCTGATAATAAAGGAAATTTACTAATTTTAGCGATATATTGAGTTAAATTAGTTTCACTATTTGAATATAATCCATTAATAGATGTTCTGCCATTAATAGAATTTCTGCTAATAGATATATTGCTGGATAGATCTTGATCAAGATCGTTATTATTTATTAATG
This sequence comes from Alphaproteobacteria bacterium, assembly GCA_030835745.1. GTDB lineage: Bacteria > Pseudomonadota > Alphaproteobacteria > Rickettsiales > UBA1997 > UBA1997. Next base: position 16,908 of record JAUROA010000001.1, on the reverse strand, counting down.
ATATAGAGCTCATATATTCACATTATTTTTAACTAATAGTTAAAATATATTAATTAATTTAATAAATTCAAGATTATTTTATAAAAGAGGTGGCCTAAAATAATTTAAATTTATAGGAATTATTAATTAATTTATAAATTGCTAACTTTAATATTATATTTTTTTGATAAATAGCTCATTACATCTTTTCTCTGTGGTAATTTTAATATATTATCAAAAATAATTATTTCAGATATCTGACCATCAAATTGATAGTTATTGTCACTTCTCGAGCCAATAGTAAGGCCGGATATTGGATTTGTACCAGGGTTAATCAATGAACCTCCTGCAATATTTTGAGCATCATTAAAATATATTTTTGAATTAGCGCCATTTAAATAAGTAACAATTATATAGCCTCTATTAGCTAATACATTGGGTACATTAGATGAGGTAGAAGTCCAAGATCCGCTTGAAGATGCCCTTATATATAGTTGATCTGGATCATATGATAATATTGTAACAGATGAGCTTGAATAATTATAGCTATCAAAATAAGTTGGAGTATTGTGGGTATCAATTGACATTACTATAAAAATAGTTGCTTTATCAATATTGCCATTAGTAAATGATTGTAGCTTAAGATTAGATTGACCATGAAAATCAATTGATGGCAAATTATTGATACCCTTTTCTTTATATGTAATATGTTGCGATGGTGATGTTTCAAGGGAATTAATTTGATCAAGCATTGAATCGGGTGCAATATTATACCAGATAGATATGGGTGAATTATCTATCGTTTCATTTCGATTTAATGATTGCTTCATAGATGTTTCATACCAAGCAACAAGACCATTAATTTGAGAAATATTTGCTTTTGCAGTTATTGAATTTGCATTGGCTATTCGAGTATTTTTTATAGAGGACACTAATTGTGTTATAATTGTGGTAAGTATTGCAATAATTATAAGTACCGCAGAAAGCTCAATCAATGAAAATGCTTTATATCTTTTAATCATGAATATTTTTAACCTTTATTGAATATTTGTTAGATAAATATGCCATTATTGCTTGTCTATCCTTTTTTTTAATGATATTGCTATATATTATGATTTCAGAAATTAAGCCATTAAAATATGAAGTATTACTATTAGCGGATCCAATGGTTAATCCAGAAATTTGATTATTACCAGGGTTTATTACTGAGTTTCCAACTATATTTAGAGCGTCATTAATATAAAATTTTGAGTTTAATCGATTAAAATATGCAGCAACGACATATGATTTATCAATATTAATTGATGCTGGATTAATAGCCGTAGATGTCCAAACTCCTGTAGAAGATGCCTTCATATATAGTCTATTGCTATCATAAGATAGTGATGTATCTATATTATTGCTATCAAATAAAATATTACCAAAATTAATTGGTGAAAATACAATAAATATTGTAGCTGAAGAAATATTGCCTTGAGCAAATGATGTTAGCCTGATATTTCCACCAGACTGACCAGAAAAAAATAATGATGGCATGTTATTAATGCCACCTTTTTTATAAGTGACAGCTGATGTAGAAGTCCTTTGCAAGATATTTTTTTGAGCATCATATGATGATGGGTTAATATCATACCAGCTGCTAATCTCCGAATCATTATATTGCTCATTACTTTTAAAAGATTTATCTAGGCTTGACTCGTACCAAGCAATAAGTCCATCAATTTCAGTAATAGGAGCATCCTTTGTTGCTGATCTTGCATTATTAATTTTTGCAGATGTAATCATGGATTGAGAGCTGATTACTATTATGGTTAATATGCTAATTATAATTACAACCCCAATAATTTCAATTAGAGTAAATGCAGATTTAGATATTTTAGACCTAGACATTAAGATAAGCTTGCATTGAATAAATAACTAAAATTTACGTTCTAACAAATAATAGCCGACATATATAATTACAAGTAATATAATATTGCTATAATTTGTAAGTTGATTTTAAAGTAAATAAATAGTTAATTACAAAATTAGTTATTAATGATTAATCCTGTTCCATCCAGGTAACAATTGGATTTTTAGCAGCCTTAACCTCGTCAAGTCTTGCTCTTGGTGTTGATAGGGGGAAATTCTTATATTTTTCACCTTCACCAGATTTTATTTTGCTGGCAATATATATCATAATTGATATAAAATTATCAATTTCTTGTTTAGATTCAGTTTCAGTTGGCTCAATGAGCATAGCATTTTGAACAACAAGTGGAAAAAATACGGTCATAGGATGGATGCCATATTCTATTAGGGCTTTGGCGATATCAAATGTTGTTAAATTATCTTGTCTTTGAATTTTATCATTAAGTAGACATTCATGCATACAATATCCAGGATATGGCACATGATAATAATCGCTGAGGCTGCTTAATATATAGTTTGCGCTAATAACAGAGTCTTCGGCAACTTTTTGTAAACCATCACTACCATGAGAAAGCATATAGCTTAAAGCACGAACATGCATACCAAATTGTCCGTTAAAACCCTTAACTTTTCCACAGCTATTTTTTGGAGTATATAATTCATATTGATCATTAATTAATCTAATATGAGGAGATGGTATATAATCTGATAATTCTTTACATACTGCTATAGGGCCTGACCCAGGACCACCTCCACCATGAGGAGTTGAAAATGTCTTATGCAAATTAAAATGCATAACATCTATACCTAAATCTGCTGGCTTAATTTTTCCTACAATAGCATTATAATTTGCACCATCACAATAAAAATATGCACCTACTGAATGTATTAAGTCTGATATTTTCTTGATATTTTTTTCAAAACGACCACATGTATTAGGATTTGTTATCATTGTTCCCGCAATTTCTGTGCCATGTTCCTTAATTAAATCCTGAAAGAGTTCAAAATTGATCAAGCCATTATCATCTGTTGGAATTACCTTAATTTGATAGCCGCACATTGCTGCAGTTGCAGGATTAGTTCCATGAGCCGAATCAGGAATTAAAATATATTTTCTTTGCTTAGATTGGCCACTTATTTCATGAGCCTTTTTAATTACCATAATTCCAGCTAATTCTCCTTGAGCTCCAGCTGCTGGGGCAAGAGATACTGTTTCTAAGCCAGTCAATTTTGCAAGCCAATTTTGCAATTCATACATTAATTGAAATGCTCCTTGGGTTGTTGTGCTATCTTGTAGTGGGTGAATATCGCAAAAACCTTTAAGTCTTGCAACTTTTTCATTTAATCTTGGATTATGTTTCATTGTGCATGAGCCAAGAGGATAAAATCCTGTATCAATTGAATAATTTTGGCGAGATAATCTTACAAAATGCCTTATGACTTGAGGTTCATTTACTTGAGCTAAACCAATTTCAGCTCTAGATTCTTGACCTGTTTTATTGACAAAATTTTCTACCTCTTCAAAATCAACGCCACATGAACCCTCGCTAGATTGCTTAATTAAAAGCTCAGTCTCATGATTTAACCCAATTTCCTGTGGAATGTTATTTTTTGTTAACATATTATGATTCATTTTTTGATAAAAAATTTACAAGATTATTTTTAAGAGTAATAATATCGCTATCTGTTGTAAGTTCGCTAACTGCTATAATCATTTTATCATCAATTGCATAGCCACCAATAATATTATTCTTTAATAGATAATTATTAAATTCTTTAGCTTGATGATTTTTAAATTGGATAGTAATTTCATTAAAAAAGTTTTTATTTAATATTGATATATCTTTAATTTCTTTAAGATTATCATATAATATACATGCTTTATAATGATTAATTTTGGCAAGTTTTTTAAAGCCAATTTCACCAAGTAGTGATGCATGTATTGTAAATGCAGTTGCGCATAGCCCTTGATTAGAGCAAATATTAGATGTTGCCTTATCGCGTCTAATATGTTGCTCTCTAGCATTTAGTGTTAATACATAGCCGGGTTTGTTGTTGCTATCTATAGTAGCGCCACATATTCTTCCTGGCATTTGTCTTATATAAGCTTTTTTACATGCAAAAAATCCTAATAATGGACCACCAAAATTAAGTCCAACACCTATTGAAGATGCTTCACCAACAACTATATCGGCAGTTGATAATGGGTTTAATAGTCCAAGGGCAATAATTTCATTAACAACCACAATCATCAAGCAATTATGCTTATCGCACTTCTCTCTGATGGTTTCTATATTATCAATATTACCGTAAAAATCAGGATATTGTATAATAGCTGCTGCGCATTCATCATTAATATTATCAATAAAGCTAGCATCATTAAGATTTAAAAAAGTATTGCAAACCTCTATATATTGAGGATGTAGATTATTTAATAATGCTATTTTGTTTTTATTTTTTTTAATTCTCATTGCCATTAAGCAAGCTTCAGCAGTTGATGTTGCTCCATCATACATTGATGCATTGGAAACTTCCATGCCAGTCAAAAGCGATATTATGCTTTGAAATTGAAAAATTGTGGCCAATGTTCCCTGAGATATTTCGGGCTGATAAGGTGTGTATGAGGTTAAAAATTCTGAACGTTGAATAATGTAATCAACAGCTGATGGTATGTGATGCTTATAGCATCCTGCTCCTAGAAAAAAGGGCTGATCAGATGCTGCTCTATTTTTTTTTGCTAATTTTCTCAAATAAGATTCTACTTCAATTTCACCCTGATGTTTTGGAAGATCAGCAATTGGCTCTTTTAGTAGAAATTTACTATCAACATCTTTATATAACTCATCAGAATCCTTAACGCCAATTTTAGCTAGCATTGATTGTCGATCTTTATTATTTAGGGCAAGATATCGCATTATATACTGTATAAATTAAAAATTTAATGTTATTTAATATAATATAAAATGCAATATGTTGTTACTTAATTTTACTTTCATAATGCAATATTTATAATGAAAATTAAGGCAAATTAATTAAGGCAATTAATTTTGCATAAGGGTAAAAATAAATAATAGGTTGCCTAATTATTTAGATATAAGCTGATAGTTATTATTTTTTAAATAAATTATCTTTAATATTGATAAGTTCAAGACATGAAATCACAGCTGATTTTGCCTTGTTTTTCTTATTTGGGTCAGCTCTATAAATTGCCTGTTCGATATTTTCGACAGTTAATATAGCATTGCCAATTGCCAATTTATTAATTACAGCTAATTCTGAAATGCTTCTTATGCATTCATTAGCAATGTGATCATAATGAGATGTTTGTCCTCTGATTATGCATCCAAGTGCAATATAACCACTATATTGTGATTTTTGATTTGCAAGTGATATTACAATTGGAATTTCTAAACAACCCGAAATATCAATTATATCATATTTTATTTTACTATTTTCAAGTTCTGATATTGCTCCTTGCTTAAGTAGTTTTGAAATTTCAGGATAGAAATTAGCGCAAATAATCAATATTTTTTTCATTTTAATATAATTTAAAGGATGAAATTGAATTTTATATATTTAACTATAAAAGTTGTAATTTTATGGTTTAAAATAAAATTTTATTAGTTAGTTAGTAATTGGCAATAAATAAATTACTTTGAACAAAGCAGTTTTAGTAAAAGTAGCTGTAATTAAAAATATATAAAAGTGTTAAATATTGAGTCTGAATTAATAACATTATTAGAAAAAGTTAAATATCATGACGAAAAATATCATATGAGTGATTCTCCCGAAATTACTGATCAAGAATATGATAATTTAAGAAAAAGAATTGATGAAATAAAAAGAGATAATCCTGAAATTTTTACAGAAGATCTTCTTAATAGTTACAATCAGATTGGCGCGAAAACACTTGAAATATTTAGTAAAATTCACCATACAAAGCCAATGCTATCTCTTGCTAATGCTTTTAGTAAAGACGATATTAATGATTTTATCAAAAAAATTGAAAGATTTATCGGAGTTGATAAAAAAGAAGAGTCATATACAAATAATTTGCAGCAAGATCTATTTAAAAGCATAAAAAATAATGATTTGAAATTGCAATTTGACATTTTTTGCGAGCTTAAAATTGATGGCTTATCATTTAGTGCTCGTTATGAAAATGGATTACTAAAATATGTAGCCACAAGAGGAGATGGATATGTTGGGGAAGATGTGACTAATAATGCAAGAATGATTGGCAATTTTCCACAAAGACTTAAGGGAGATAATATTCCTAAAATTTTAGAGGTTAGAGGGGAAATATATATGTCAAAAAGTGACTTTCTAAAATTAAATGAACATAATAATATTAATAATAAGAAAATCTTTGCCAATCCAAGAAATGCTGCTGCTGGATCATTAAGGCAGCTTGACTGCAAAATTACCAAAGAAAGAAAGCTTAAATATTTTGCATATAGTTTAGGGGATTATAGCGATGATTTTAATTGTGAAAATCAACAAGAATTATATAAAATTCTTAAAGAATATGGCTTTAATATTGAAGAAAATGCTAGATTATGTAAGAATATAGATCAAATAATATCTAATTATAATAATTTATCTAATAAAAGATTTAACTTAGATTATGATGTTGACGGAATAGTATATAAAATTAATTGCTTCAAGCTTCAAAAGCGTCTTGGTTTTATTGCAAGAAGTCCAAGATGGGCAATTGCACATAAATTTGAGTCTGAAAAAGGTGTAACTAAAATTAATGACATTATTTTGCAGGTAGGAAGGACAGGAGCAATAACACCGGTGGCAATATTGGAGCCGGTAAATATTGGTGGTGTTATTGTTAGTAGGGCTACATTACATAATCAGGATGAAATTCAAAAAAAAGATATAAGGATAAATGACATAGTCAGAATTCAGAGGGCAGGAGATGTAATACCCCAAATTATCGAGATATTGCCAGATGAAAGAAAGCATGATTCAGTAATTTTCAAATATCCAAGTAATTGTCCGATATGTAGTTCTAAAATTATTCAACATAATAATGATGTGGTTTTGAGATGTAGTGGTGGCCTAGATTGTAGTGCGCAACTACTTGAAACAATTAAACATTTTGTTTCAAAAGATGCATTTGATATTGCTGGACTGGGTAAAAAACAAGTTGAGAATTTTTTTGATGAAGGTTTAATTCGAGAATTTGCAGATATATTTCAATTAGAAAAAAGAAATAGCATAATTCAACTTGAGCAAAAGGAGGGTTGGGGAGATAAATCTGCAAGTAATTTATTTACAGCCATAAATGATAAAAGAGAAATTCAACTTGATCGCTTTATATATTCTATTGGAATTAGGCATATTGGTCAAACAAGTGCAAAATTACTGGCAGGCTATTATATTAAATTTGAAAATTTTTATGATAATTTTGTTAAATTGTCCAAAATAGATGATGAAATAATTGAAGAAAGCACTATATTTAAAGATATCATAAATATAGATCAGCTGGGATCAAAAATGATTTATGCCATAATAGAATTTTTTAAAGATGACAGATCACTAAAAATGATTGATAATGTAGCAAAAGAGCTTGATATTAAAGATTACAATCTAAAAAGTAATATATCATATAAAACAATTATATTTACAGGAACATTATCCAGCATGACCAGAATGGAGGCTAAAAAAAGAGCTGAAGATATTAACTTCAAAGTTGTTAGTTCAATTTCTAAAAAAACTGATTATGTTGTTGTTGGTGAAAATTCTGGGTCAAAATTAAAAAAAGCGCAGGAGCTAAACCTTAATATACTAAATGAACAGCAATGGCTCGAATTGTGCAATTCAATTTAAGTAAAGTTATTTTATGAAAACTATTCTTATATATATAGTAAAATTTTATCAAATCTTTTTATCACTTTTTCTTGGTCATAATAAGTGCAGATTCTTCCCAACATGTTCAAATTATTTTATTGAGTCAGTGAAGAAAAAGGGGTGTATTATTGGAACATATTATGCATTAATTAGAATTCTGAAATGCAATCCTTTTGCAAAAAAATCTGGATACGATCCCGTTAAATGAGAATAAATAAATTTATAACATTATTATTCATAGCCTTAACATTTAGTGCAAATAATTATGCTCAAAATGCTAATGTAAATGCAAATTTTAATAGAAATAATAGCGATTCTAACAGTAAAATTGAAAAATCTGCAATAGAAATAAAGAAAAATAGCTCCATAGATGAAAAGAAAGACAATATAACAGATAATAGTAAAGGTGATAAAGATATAGCTAAAAAATTATCTGATAAAGTTTTTAATTCTACTACCAAAATAAAAGGCTTACTTAGTAAAATAGAAAATAAAATAACTGAAATAAGGGATGATTCTGAAGTAAAGCCAAAGGAATTACAAGATTCAAGTGCTAAAAATAAGAAAGTTAAAAAATATAATAAAAAAGACAATATTATTGAAGATAAACCTAGTAAAATTGACTTACTAAGAAAAGAATATTTAATCAGTAACGATGTTCAGTTTAATGATCTAACAGTACCATCCAAAAAGAAAATTAATATCTTCTCTGATAAAGAGATGCATCCAGTCCCAATTTTAAGCAGGTATAGAACTTATGATAATAGGCACATACCTCTAATTTCTACACCAAGTAATAGAATTGATAATCTATTTAATGCTATTACCCATAGAAATATTGGCTATTTTAATAGTGCATATAAATATGTTGATAATCCTAATATTTTTAACAAATATGGTGATAATCTTGTTACATATTCAATTATAAATAATAATCACGCTACATTATCTTCGATATTAAATAGAGGTGCAAATCCAAATATTGCAAATAAGCTTGGCTACACTCCTGTTCAAATTGCTATAGAATTAAATGATTTTGAATCATTAAAAATATTATTTTCCAATGGGGCGGATTTAAATTATACTGATGCATTTGGCAGAAATTACCTAATGTATGCATCTCGTAAGGGGATGTTATCAGTAATAGATTATTTGGTAAAAAATGGTATTGATATAAATCATCAAGATAATGATGGTTTTACAGCATTGGCAATAGCTCATAAATATAATAATATAGCAGTAATAAATTATCTTATTAATAATGGTGCTAAAACTTGGATCAAAAAAGATTATGTGTTTGATAAATATCAAATTATGAATGAACTTAAAAATAGGTGGAATAACTATTAGATTATAATTGTTTAAAATTAATTACTATAATGTTAAATATCGTTAGATTACTAATAATCTTTTTTTCTTTTAGCAGTGCTAATGCATCTGAACTTGTTAAGTCAATGGCTGGTATTACACCATTAATGCAGGCTGTTGGTAATAATGATCTATCGGGGGTAGAATTTTTTTGCAAAACATCGCCACAAGATGTTAATAAAAAAAATATTGGCGGCGCTACAGCACTCCACATCGCTGCTAGAAATAATAATGTTCAAATAATAGATAGTCTTCTTAAATGTAATGCTAATAGTAATATTGTAGATAATGAATTATGGACTCCAATTATGCGAGCTGCAAGCTTTTCTTCATATAATGCTATAGAGGAGTTAATTAAAAATGGAGCAAAGCTTGATAATAAAAATAATGAAGGTCACTCGCTGATACAGATTGCTGTAACATCAAATTGTAAAGAGTGTTTAGATGTAATAATAGATCAAGGTTTAAAAAAGGGCTTAACAAATACTAAATTACTTAAAAGGGATATTGAAAAAGGTTTTATAGTAGCAAAAAAATCCTACAATGTTGAGTTACAAAAGCATCTATCAGATAAACTTAATATGCTATATGAGGTTCATAATAAATCTAAAACATTTAAATCAAATAAAATTGCAAAGAAAGAGAATAGAAGAAGGTCAATAATTTCAAGAGAGACATCTAATGCTTTAGCATATAACGCAACAAGTAATTTTAGAGATGAAGGCATTGCAGTTAAGAATTTAAATGATGATGATATATTTGATATATCAATTAATAATATTCGCTCTAAAAATAATATAAGCAATAATAATTTAATGCAAAAAAGGGTAGAAGGATCTAATTTTAGCAAGTCTACTTCAAAAAAAATCAGTAATAAAAAGGATACTAAGGAAGTTGCTAAATATAATTACTCACCTGTTGTTATGTCTGGCATTAATCCTGAGCTCAAAGCGTCAGAAATTAAGTCTTTAAATATTAGAAACTCGCTAAGTGAAAAACCTAAAACTAAAAAGGTTATAAAAAGCAAAGTTAAAAATGATAACTCAAAATTTAACTATATACCTGTTGATGTTGATGTAGCAAGTAATCTTAGATATAAATCTAGCAATTCTTTAAGTATTCCTAGAAGCAAACTATCAAAAAATACTATAAGATATAAATATAAACCAGTTAAAACTGATAATAATTTAGGATTAAACTACAAAAAACTTGATAAAATTAATATATCATCACGAAATTTAAAAAGTAGTGATTCTTCGAATAAATTTAACTATGTACCTGTTGATATAAATTCAATATCTAACCAATTAGAATATAATAATAAAAAAATTAATTTAACAAAAAGTAATAAAATTGATAATAAAAAATCTAATTATCGATATAGTGGAAATTATCAGCCAAAAGTTAGTAAAAATTTGTCAAGTTTAAAATATAATAAAATAGATCCAATTAAAGTAGATAAAAAAAATGATATTATAGACCAAAAAAATAAATCATTTGGAAAGGTTAATTATTCAGGATTATCATTGCCAAATAGCTCAATGTCTTTTACTGCTAAGGAAGTATCTCCTTTAAATATTGATATTTCTAAGAAACACACAAAATTTGATCCAATTGATGAAACCATTTATAATAAGAATGTTAAAAATTCTTCAAAAAAGCATAGTAAAAAAATTATTGATAACCAACTCCCAGCGATATCTGAAGTTCAAGAGGGTAAAAATGTTTCTAAAAAAGTAGCCATAATTAAGCAAAATAACATACCAAATTATCCTAAAAAAAATAAGCCAGCCAATATAGATAAATCTATAATTGCTAAAAAATCTACAAATTCTGCAGCTAAGCCTAAGAAAAATTCTGGCAGAAGATTCTTTTTAAGAAAATTTGTTAAATCTGATGATAATAATATTGCAAGAAAAGATAATAAGCTTGTTAAAAAAGAAGAAGTAAATAAGAAATTAGTAATAAAAGATAAAAAAAATATTGTTAAACCTGCTTCTAGTAATAAACTTTCAGATAAATTAAGCAATATAGATAATATTGATAGTAAAGCTAATAAATATATTACTGATAAAAGAGATTTATCTAGTGCAAAAATTAGTAAAGCATACTCAAAACTATCAAGGCAAAAAAAGAAATTTAAATTTAGTAGCAATAATTCTGTCACTAAAATTAATGATAATAAATCTAAATCTGTTAAAAAATTTAAGTTCTCAAGAAAGTCAAATAATAATTCACAGCTAAATCCTAGCATTAACTCTGTTAAAAATAAAATTTTTACAGATATTAATGACGATAATTTAGATTTTTCAGATGATCCTGAGTTTCAAAAATGGATTTCTACTCCAAAACCAGAAATTAAAAGAGTAAGAACAAAATTTAAGTTTAAGTCAAACTAGGCTATTATGCCAAAAGTTATTATAATTAAATTTTAAGTCAAAAATTTGTGATAAAGAATGTCAGTTATTTTTTTGAGATTTTTATATCTTAGCTTTGAAATTATGAGCTATTATTAGTAATAAGGTTTTTCTTATATATATCTGAACTCTTCATTTTCGTCAAGCTTTTCATTGTGATGTTTTAGTGACATTATTTGCATAGATTTTTTTAGTTCTTCCATAATATGCTTAAATTCCTCATTTGACAAAGCTTCTTTCATTTTTTTTGTTAAATCATTACGTTTTTGATCTATCTCATTTTTGCAATTATTAAGCATTTCCTGTTCTTTTGGATCATTTGTGTCATATAATTTTTCATTAATATATTCGTCGCATATATCAAATCCTTTTAATTTAGAAGCATAACTTTTTAGTAATTTATCATTAGGATTACTTACATCACCGCTATCTCCTTCATTAGCTGAGGTGCTATTATTTTTTTTATTTACTGCTTTTACAGTTTCTATAAAAGAATCTTTAAAAGGTAGTTCTTTAAAACTAGGAATAGCTTCTATAGCTTCTATTATAGCTTCTTGTGCTGATTTATCTCTCTTAACATATTCAGCTATAGCTTTTATATATAATACATTAACCTTGCCTAGTTTCTTTGCACTTATTAATGTTATATCTGTATGCGGCACTTCTTCATTAAGCCCTTTTTTATTAATAATACCTGCCATTTTAATCTCCTTTATTTAGCGGATGATAATTTTTTATCATATCCTTTAATTTATTATCCATAATATATGTATAAATCTCTGTACTTGATATTATAGCATGTCCTAGCATTTCTTGCAAGTAAATAATATTAATACCATTATTTAATAGATGAGTTGCAAAAGAATGCCTTAGGACGTGGGGGTATATTATATCTGGTTCAATGCCTGTTTTATGAGCTAGATTTTTAAGCATATAATTAATTTTTTGCCTTGTTATGTGTTTATCATTTTTGCTATTAATATCTCTTTTTTTGATAATTTCATTAGACTTAGAATATCTTATATTTCCTGGAAAAAGCCATTTTGAATTATTAATATTCATATTTTTTCTAATTACTAAAAATTCATTAATTACACTAATTGCAGCTTTGCTGAGTGGAACAATTCGCTCTTTATCACCTTTTCCAGTAATTATTAGATAGTTTTTGATATTATTATTACCATCTCTTTGTATATAACTTATTTTAAGAGAAATTAATTCAGAAACTCTTAATCCTGAGCCATATAAAATTTCAATTATAACAGATAGCATAATACCATATTCAGATTTATCATCTTTTATTGCATTTAGCAATTCAAATACTTGCTTTTCGGTAAGAAATTTAGGTAATCGCCTTTCTTTTTTTGGGCATTTAACTTTTATTATAGGGTTAGATTTGATAATATTTTCTTTAATTAGGAACGAAAAAAAACTCTTGAGTGATGATATTTTACGAGATAATGTTGCATTTTTTACTTTTTGCTCAAAAAGATAGTTAATGTAATTATCAATGTCATTTTTAGAAATATTAATTAGGCTCTTATTGTTAATAAAATTCATAAAAAGTCTTAGATCGCCTTCATATGATTCTATTGTATTTTTACTTAAGCCATCTTCAGCGCGAATTTTTTGAATAAATTGTTTTATTATCATATATATAATTATCTTTACATATATTAAGTTTATTAGTAAGGTCTAATTCAATTGAAACATATTGACGATCATTATTATCTAAATTTTTTGCGACTACTAAATATATGAATAATGAGATAAGGCTTAATGTAAAAATAATAAAAATCAGCAATGCTGAAATAATATTTTTTTTGGGGGTATAGAGCATAAATTGATCAAAATTTATAAGATATTAATTATTATTATATTGCAATGCATTATTAGCAAGTCACTTTTTGCAAAAGTTGAGCTGATAAGAGATGCAGAAATTGAACAATTTCTAAGTGATATTGTTGCGCCAATTGCTCAAGCTGCTGAATTGGATTATAATAATATAAATATCCATATTATCAATGATAATAAAATTAATGCATTTGTTAGTAATGGTCAAAATATTTTTATAAATAGCGGACTTATTAGAAAATTTAAAAAACCTGATGCTTTAATAGGTGTAATTGCACATGAAATTGGACATATAAAGGCAGGACATCTAGCCACATACCACGAAAATTTTCAAGGAAGTAAAAATGCTCTTATTCTTGGCTATATTCTAGGAGCAGGAGCAATTGCATCAGGTTCTTATGATGCTGGAAGTGCTATAATAATTGGAAGTAGTCATATTTCTGATAGAATTCAAAAAAAATATAGCAGATCTCAAGAAGAAATTGCTGATCAATATGCTATTAAATTTCTTGATAATTTATCATATTCTTCAAGTGGTTTAATTAGACTTCTTCAATATTTGCAAAAAGAGTATCAATCTTATGGTAATATGATTGATCAATATGCATTAACACATCCAATTAGCAGTAAAAGAATTAATTTTATCAGAAATTATCATAATAAATTGACCAAAAGTGATAAAGTTAAAGAGAAATCATATTATGATGACTTAAAATTTCAGGAAAAAATGGATATAATAAGGGCAAAAATTGCCGCTTTTAGTGAAGATCCAATCATGCTTATTGCAAAAAATAAGGATAAGAATGATTTGATATCAAAATATATTTTAGCAATTGCCCATCACAGAAATAATAACAACGATAAATCTATTAAATTATTAACAAATCTTATAAAAAATAATATTCTTTTTGATCTTAAATATTTATATGAGCTAAGAGCGCAATTTTATTTTGAACATGGCTATATCAAAAAATCTATTAGCGATTTTAATGTTGCAATAAAATTAATGTTGTTAAAAGATTCCTTTCTAGCCAGAATATCATTAGCTAATGCTGTTTTATCTCTGGAAAATAAAGACAATAAATTATTACAAAGCTCATTAATATTATTAAATCAATCATTAATAATTAATCCTAATAATGCCACATTACATCAAAAAATTGCAGCAATTTATTATAAAATAGGCAATAAAATTAAGTCAGATATTTATCTAGCTAAATATTATTTTTATGCAAATTATCCAGATAATGCAAAAAAAATCTTAAAAAGAGTCAAAGAAAACTTAAAAAAAGAGTCAAAAGATTCTGAAGTTAATCTAATGATAGCTGATTTAGAAGATTTGCTTAAAGATTAATCTAGCAACCATTAATAATTTGATTTTAATAATAAAATAATAGCAATTTACTTGCTAATTGATTTAATATCAATCTCAATTTGTTTTTTTAACAGATCAATATTGTCAAATTTTTTTTCTGCTCTAATAAATTCAATAAATTTAGTAGATATCTTTTCATTATATATATTATTGCAAAAATTAGGTATGTGAGTTTCAAAAATTTCATGATTATCATTGCCAATTGTAGGCTTAATACCGTAATTTGTAATTGAGTTAAATTCTTGCTTAAGTTTATATATAAATGTTTTTGTTATATATACCCCGAATTTTGGCTTTATAATGTTGTCACAAATTCTAAAATTGGCAGTTGGGTAGCCAAGATTTCTAGCTATTTTTTGACCCATAATTACTCTTGAATTTATTGTAAAATTGTTACCAAGAAGATTATTTGCAATATTAATATTGCCAGAAATTATCTTTTGTCTAATATTGCTTGATGAACATATTTCATTATTGATAGAGATTGCTTTTATTTGAGTGACATTAAATTTATGATTCTTATATTGTAATAATGTATTAATATCTCCTGATCTATTTTTACCAAAAACAAAATCATAGCCAATTACTAAATGTGCAATATTAAGTTTATTAATAAGAATCTCTTCAATAAATTCGTTGGGACTTAATTGTGATAATTTATTATTAAATTTAATAATTATAGCATAGTCCACATTATTTTTTCTAATAAAATCTAATTTTTGAGCTATAGATGATATATTAAATTTTTTATTTTGCTCCTTTTTAAAAAAGCTGCTTGGATGAGGTTCAAATGTTAGAATTGCTGATTTATAATTATTTTTATCAGCAATATTCTTAACTTCTTTTATTATCTTTTGATGTCCAAAATGAAATCCATCAAAATTTCCTATTGTAAGACATAAAGGTTGGGTTAAAGTTAAATTTTTTAAATTTCTAATTAATATCATTATAGATGTATTTTAAAAAAAATATTATAAAGATTTCTATATTTTTAATATTAATTGTTAATAGTTCATTTGCTAGTGAATTTTCGCACTCATTATCAATTTTTACTAGTCCAAAATATCCTGCTAACTTTACTCATTTTGACTATGTCAATCCGAAAGCTAAAAAGGGTGGTGTAGTAAAATTTGGAGTTGAAGGTGGCTTTAATAGCTTAAATCAATATATTTTAAAAGGAATTTCAGCATCGGGATTATCCTATATTTATGACAGTTTAACTGTTGCAAGTGATGATGAGATAAATGTTAGATATGGACTTGTTGCAAAATCAATGAAATTAGCAAAGAACAAAAAACATGTTGATTTTATTTTAAGAAAAAGGGCCAAATTTCATGATAATACACCAATTACTGCAAGTGATTTGATTCATAGCTTTGAAATGCTTAGTAAATATGGACACCCATCATATCAAATCATGCTTAAAGATATTAAAAAAATAGTCAAAATTAATAATCATCACATCAGATATATATTTCACAATAGTAATAATAGGGATTTAGCATTAATAATATCTTCTCTACCAATTTTTCCAGCACATAAATATAATAAAGAAAATTTTATCAAAACAAACCTAGATATACCTCTGGGATCTGGACCATATAAAATGGTCGATGTTACAGCTAACAAGTCAATAATTTATGAAAGAGTCAAAGATTATTGGGCCAAAGATTTAGCGGTTAATAAGGGTAGGTATAATTTTGATAAAATAATATTTGACTATTATCGTGATAACACAGTTTTAGTTGAAGCATTTAAGGCGCAAAAATACGATATAAGACTAGAAAATATTGCCAGAAATTGGGCCAATTCATATAATATAGATGCAATCAAAAATGGCAAAATTATTAAGCAAGAAATTAGACATTATCTTCCTGCGCCAGTTCAGGCATTTATTATAAATATGCGTAAAGATAAATTTAACAATATTGCATTAAGAAAAGCATTAAATTTAGCTTTTGACTTTAGATGGGTGAATGAAAAGATATTCTATAGCTCTTATATTAGAACAGATAGTTTTTTTCCAAATTCAGATTTTGGATATTATAAAAATAATATAAAGGTGACAGATCAGATTCATAGAAATCAAATTATCAAGGCCCAATCAATTCTTGAAGAAGCTGGATATAAAATTAAAAATAA
>JAUROA010000041.1 GCA_030835745.1 Alphaproteobacteria bacterium | reverse complement strand
CTTTTTAAATATTTCCAACTAGTCCTATTTAGTGATGAATTTTGAGGAGTAATATTGCTAAGATAGTTAACTACAAAAAATCTATCACTTTTTGAAAATGTAGCAAGTGGTGCAATATGACCTCGATCATAATTACATATTGTGATAAGCATCTTTTGATAATGGCAAAATTTAATGAAGAATTTTTATCTCTAGGGCGTGAAGGCCATCATTTAATTCATTTTGTAAAATTTTATTTATCATTCTGTGGCAATTAATTCGGGGTAAATTATCTAGTTTGTGCGATTTTATTTCAATTTTAAAATGTGTTTGCCCAGATTTATTGTGTCCTGAATGGTTTTGGTGAAGATGTGAATTATTTGTTATTTTAAGATATGAAGGCGATAAAGATTTTTCTAGTTTTTTTTCAATAATTTCTTTCATTTATATTTAATTAACAATTAATATGGATAATGCTAAAAGGCTGTAATTAAAATAATTAAAAAACTTGAATTTTAAGTTAAAATTTTGTCTTAAAATTTCTTAAAGCCACAAGCTATATTAATATATAGCTTTCATTTTAAGTAATTTTATCTCAAAAATCTTTGCTCAAAATTTAATTTAATATGGCTTTTGGTATAAAATTATATTTTTTATGTGTAAAAGTAAATATATTCTATAAATTATGAAAAAGAACATTTTGATAGTTGGAGGAACTGGCTTTATTGGCTCAAAGTTAGTTAAAAGATTTGTTGATCGCTCTCATAATGTTATGATTTTAACAAGGCAAAAGTTAGAAAGTGACTATGAAAAAATTTATATAAATAAAATAGATGAAAGAGATTTTTTTTACGATGTGGTAATTAATCTTGCAGGCGCTCCAATTTCAAATTATTGGACTAAAAAAAATAAAAAAGAAATTTATGATAGTCGCATTAATACCACTAAGGAATTGGTGCAGTTCTTTAAGACATCAACTAGGAGGCCTGAACTATTCATCTGCGCATCGGCAATTGGTTATTATGGATGCGATAATAATGAATATTGTGAACAATCTGAAATATCTTCAACACAAGCTTTTTCTCAAAAAATTTGTCAAGATGTTGAAAAAGAGGCTGATAAAATAAAAGATAAATGCAAAGTGGCAAAAATTAGATTGGGTGTTGTTTTAGGAAAAGGGGGAGGGGCTTTGAAAAAAATGACCCCTTCTTTTAAAATGGGGTTGGGCGGCACAATAGCTAGTGGTAAGCAATATATGAGTTGGATTCACATTGATGATGTTGTGAATGCAATTGAATTTATTGCTGAAAATAATATTGACGATGCTATAAATTTAGTGGCTCCAAATCCTGTCACTAATAAAGAATTTTCTAAAATTTTAGCAAAGTCATTAAATAGGCCTTGTATTTTTAATATACCTTTATTTGCTATAAAGTTGCTTTTTGGTCAGATGGGTTGTGAATTATTGGCCAAGGGGCAAAAGGTTAGCCCTCAAAGATTAATAGATAGTGGGTTTAAATTTGAATATGAAAATATTGAGCAGGCCCTAAAAAATATTGCGCAATGATTATTGATCAAAATTCTAACAGCTTAATTAACAGGTTAGAAAATCTTAACTGGCTTATGATTTCATTAATAATTATGCTCGCCTTCACCGGGTTTATAATGTTATATTCTGCTGGTGGAGGGTCTTACAGACCATGGATGATCAAGCAGCTAATATATTTTATGATATTTTTTCCAATAATGATTTTTATTGCAATTGCCGATATTAAAATATGGTTTAAATATTCTTACGCCATATATATTGCTGGACTAATATTACTTTTAATTGTGGCAATTTCTGGTCATAACGCTATGGGTGCTACTAGATGGTTTAGGATAGGGGCAATTAATATTCAGCCTTCCGAGATTATGAAAATTTGCACAGTATTTGCACTTGCGCGCTATTTTTACAATGTAGAAGTTGAGGATATTGGTAAAATAAAAATTATCGCAATACCTTTATTGTTAATTATGATGCCGGCATTTCTTATTTTTAAGCAGCCAGATCTTGGGACTTCAGCTATCTTAATGATTATAGGAGCGTCTGTATTATTTATGGCTGGTGTTAGAGCGTGGAAATTTATTTCAGTTGGTGTTATAGCCTTAATTGCTATACCATTTGCTTGGAATTTTTGGCTTTATGATTATCAAAAGCAAAGAGTTTTAACTTTTTTAAACCCGGATAAAGACCCTCTTGGAAGCGGTTATAATATAATTCAGTCAAAAATTGCCATAGGATCCGGAGGATTTTTTGGTAAAGGATATTTAAATGGCACTCAAGGTCAATTAAATTTTTTACCAGAAAAGCAGACTGATTTTATTTTTACAATGCTAGCAGAAGAAATGGGGTTTGTAGGAAGCTTTATATTAATTTTAATATATTTATTTATTGCAATTTTATGCTATAATATTGCACTTAAGACCAAGCATCAATATGGAAAATTATTAGTAATGGGAATTTTAAATATATTTTTTATTCATATGTTTATAAATATTGGAATGGTTGCCGGGATGATGCCAGTTGTTGGGGTGCCTTTGCCTTTTATTTCATATGGAGGCACAATAATGGCTGCTATGATGATTGGATTTGGCTTAATTTTAAATGTTGACTTATATAAGAATGCGCAATTGAGAAATTCAGGATTATTATTTCATAGCAAGATTAAATAATTTATCTTGAAAAATCTATTCTTATATGGCGCTTAGAATTTTGTTGCAATTGGTTTCTAAACCATGTTAATTGTCTTTTGGCGTAGTTTCTGGTTTTTTTGCATGATAATTCTACCATTTCTTCGAAATTTATTTCATTATTTAGGTAGCGACATATTTCAAAATAGCCAATAGTATTAAATATTTTGTCGCTATTTTTAACTTGATCTTTAATTGTTTTTACCTCTTCAATAGCGCCATTTTTTATAATTTCTAGAAATCTATCATTGCATGATTTATATAAAATATCGCGGCTTAAATTTAAGTTATAATGAGTAAATTTGACCTGGGGTTGGATAATTTTTTTTTCTAGATTTTGCCAGTAGGAAATTGGTTTATTGGTCTGGATTAATACTTCATAAGCTCTAAGGGCTCTTTGAGTATCTTTAATATTTGGGCATTGCGATTTTTGAATAATACTAGCTAAGCCATATTTTTTTAAGTCATTTTGAGCTATTTCCTTAGTTTTATTGCTAATATTTGGAATTTCATTAATGCCATCTATTAATTTGGTTATATACATGCCGCTTCCACCAACAATGATGGGCGTTTTGTTATTAGCGAAAATTTCGTTCATTTTATTATCAACTAATTCAAGCCATTTAACCACAGAAAAATAATCATTTATTGCCAAAAAACCATAAAGATGATGCTTGATTAATTGCTGGTCTTTAAGATCTGGCTGTGCTGATAAAATAGGAAGGTCGCGATAAATTTGCAAAGCATCGGCGTTAATTATCTCGCCATTATATTTTTGTGCTAATTTAATGGCAAATTTAGACTTGCCGCTAGCTGTTGCTCCTGATAATATTATAGATTGTTTAAATTCTGGCATAAATTTTTAAGATCTTGGGATAGTCCAATTTCAAAAGACATATCTTTATTAGTGATTGGGTGAGTAAAGCTTATTTTAAATGATTGGAGGGCTTGGCGATTAAAATTTTTGATAAAATCTATGGCATTTGGGTTTAATGAATTATTGGGGTGTTTTTTGCATGAATTATATGTCTGATCACCAATTATGGAATGTTTTATTGACTCTAGATGCACTCTTATTTGATGAGTTCTGCCAGTTTCTAATTGGCATTCTATGAGGCTGGCAAAATTATCGCGAAAAACCTCTATAGTTTTATAGTGAGTTATGGCGCTACGGCCTTTTATTTTGCTAACACTCATTTTAAGGCGGTTTTTTCTACAACGTACAATATTTTTGTTGATAATGCCTATTTTGGGCTCAATTGCGCCATATATAAATGTCAGATAATGTCTTTTGACTTGTTTTTGTTCAATCATTTTTGACAGTAATTGATGAGTTGCATCATTTTTTGCTATTATCATTAGGCCATTTGTGTCCTTATCTAGGCGATGAACAATTCCAGGCCTATCATTGCCACTTATTGAGGATAAATTATTTTTAAAACGATATAATAGGCCATTAACCAGTGTCTTATCATGATTGCCATTACCAGGATGAACTATAAGATTGCAAGGTTTGTTGATGATAAGTAAATGTTGATCTTCGAAAATAATGTCAAAATCAATTTTTTGCGATTCAAGATGAGTAGGTTTAGCTTCTGGTATTGTGATATTGAATATTTGATTTATTATAGTTTTTTGTGATGATGTTATTTTACTGCATGAAGGCGATGTAACATGGTTTAGATTTATGATATCTTGAATTTTTTGACGACTAATAATAAGGTTTTCTTCTTTAAATTTGTTAAATAAAAAAACATCCAGGCGATTTTTGGCGTTATTTTCATCTACTATAAATTGATATTGGTCTTTAAATTCAGCCATTATAAAGATCAGATTTTATTAATTGATTGATATTTTTACTAGGGTGATTAACATAATTACTAATTATCAATAATTTTTGTAAATATTGTCAATAGTTTATAATATAGCTAGTCATTTGGCGCTGTGTCTTTTGAATTTTTCATGACCAATATTTCAAATATTACATTAAATAATAAATTGTGGCTAATTTATCTAAAGGTCAGTTAAAAATAATAGATTTATTCGAGAATAAAAAAAATATCTTTGTTACAGGAGGTGCTGGTTGTGGCAAGTCTTTTTTGCTAAATTACCTAAAGCAAAAATATCTAGCGCATGGCCTTGTGGTTACTGCTAGTACTGGAATTGCTGCGGTAAATATTGGCGGTTCAACTATTCATTCTTGGTCGGGAATTGGAGTTGGAAATTTGCCAATTGAAAAAATCGCACAAAATTTATTAACTGCCAAATTTAGCAGGGTTAGAAAATCAATCCTTCAGGCAAAATCTCTTGCAATTGATGAAATATCAATGATATCAAGTCAGACGCTAGACTTGATAGATCAGATTTTGCGCTTTGTTAGGCAAGATGAGGATCCTTTTGGGGGTTTGCAAATATTATTTTTTGGCGATTTTTTACAATTGCCGCCAATTAATAATATTGCTAATGATATTGATTTTTGTTTTAATGCTAAATGCTGGGATGAGCTAAATTTAGAAATTTGTCATCTTGATGAAATATTTCGTCAAGATGATCAAAAATTTGTTAAAATATTAAATAATTTGCGATTTGGTTCGCTTGATCAAGAAGATAAAGAAGTGTTAGATGGCAGGGTAGATGCTATAGATAGCAATATTGCTATCAAGCCAACAATATTAACTACTCACAATTATAAGGTAGAAAAAATTAATAATTATCATCTAAATAATATTACTCATAGTGAAATATGCTATGAAGCTAAATATCAAGGCAATCAAAATAAAATAGAATTTCTTAAAAAAAATTGCATAGCTTTGCCGTTTTTAAAGTTAAGAAAAGGCGCACAAGTAATGATGACTAAAAATACTTACCAAAAAGAAGGTATCATTAATGGTTCATTGGGTGTTGTGCAGGGCTTTTCATCAAAGAAAAACTACCCTATTGTTAAATTTAGCAATAATTTAGAGCTGACAATAGCCCCGCAAGAATGGGTTGTGGAGTCATATGATAAGGTGAAAAAAGAGTTAATAATTGACGCCAGCGTGGCTCAAATTCCGCTTATTTTAGCATGGGCAATTACTATTCATAAGTCTCAAGGATTGACGCTTGATAAAATATCATGCGATTTATCTGATATTTTTAGCCCCGGTCAAGCTTATGTTGCTTTGTCAAGGGCTAGGGCTTTGTCTGGCGTTTTTATTGAAAAAATCAACTATGAAAAGATATATTGCGCAAAAGAAGCTAAAGAATTTTACTTAAAATTGCAATAAAGATGCATGCTCTGGGCTTAACAAATAGTAGCGCTTAAATATGCAAAATTAATAATTAAATATTGAAAAAATAAGGCATGATATTGGCAAGAAATTTTTCAGAGGATTGGCAGGGTATTTTTTATATGATAATATGCTGTTTTTGCATTGCAGTTATGATATCAATTGTGCGCCACTTATCTAGCGATTATCATGTGATATTTATCTTAATGGTAAGAAATTTCTTTGCTATAGCATTTTTTATACCCGAATTAATAAAAGATCATCGAAAATTGCTTTATACTAAGAGGCCAAAATTACATCTTTTTCGTGGTGTTAATGGCATGTTTGCAATGACAACCTGGTTTTTTGCAATATCAAAATTACCATTATCAGAAGCTGTCTCAATAAGCTTTATCATACCAATTATTACTACATTAGTGGCAATGTTTTTGCTTAAAGAGCGAGTAAAAAAAGATATTTGGCTAGCTTTAATTATTGGATTTGCTGGAGTTGTAATTATTTTAAGGCCTGGCTTTAAGGAGCTTTCAAGCGATTATTTATATGTTTTTGCTGCTGTAATTTTATGGACAATATCTAATGTTTCTACCAAAATACTTGCCAAAACAGAAAAGCCAAAGACAATTGTTGTTTATATGGCTTTGGTAATGTTGGTTTTTTCAATACCCTTGGCTATTCCGCATTTTAAAGCTATTGATTTTATTAGCTTATTATGGTTTATAGCGCTTGGATTTATTTCAAATATAGCTCATTTCAGTATATCATTTGCTTATACTAAGACTAATTTGTCGATATTGCAGCCTTTTGATTTTTCTAGATTGATTTTTACATCGATAATTGCTTATTATTTCTTTGGTGAGGTTATGGATTTCTGGGTAATGATTGGCTCAATAATAATATTAATTGGCGTTATTGCAACAATCCCTAAAAAAAAGAGACAAAAAATTAAAAAAATTATACAAAATGACAATTTATGATAAGTTTTTTAATGATATTGTCGATAATTTAAAGCAAGAAAATAGATATCGCACCTTTACAGAAATTTCGCGTATTTGTGGTCAGTTTCCATATGCTATTGATAATAAGGCAAATAAAAAGATAATGATTTGCTGTTCTAATGATTACTTGTCAATGGGGCAAAATAGAATTGCGATAGAAGAAGGTATAAATGCTCTTAATAATTACGGCATTGGCTCTGGGGGTACTAGAAATATTTCTGGCAGCTCTAAATTGATAAAAGATTTAGAAAATGAGGTTTCAAGCCTGCATAATAAAGATTCAGCCATTATTTACAATTCAGGCTATGTCGCCAATGACGCCACTATACAAAGTCTGGCTAAAATAATTGATAATTTGATTATATTTTCTGATGAAAAAAACCACGCCTCAATAATTTCTGGCATTAGGCATTCAAAATTAACAAAACATATTTTTAGACATAATGACATTAATAATTTGGAGGAGTTATTAAAAAAATATGATATATCGCAGCCAAAAATTATTATTTTTGAGTCGGTTTATTCAATGGATGGCGATTTTGGTAATATTATTGAAATTATTAATTTAGCAAAAAAATATAATTGCTTAACATATATTGACGAGGTTCATGCTGTTGGGCTGTATGGCAAAAATGGAGGGGGTGTTTGCGAAGAGCTTGGAGTTATGAATGAGGTTGATTTTATCCAAGGAACCTTTGCTAAAGCATATGGTGGCGTTGGTGGCTATGTGGCTTCTAATAGTTCTTATATTAATGCAATAAGAAGCGTTGCTTCTGGCTTTATATTTACAACATCTTTGCCGCCAGCAATTATTGCGGCTGCAATTAGCAATGTAAAATATTTAAAAAATTCAGATATAGAAAGAAAACAAATGTTTGCCAATATTAAGATGATGAAACAAATGCTCAAAGAAAGTAATATCAATATTGTTGAAAATAACTCGCAAATAATATCGATTAAAATTGGATCTGCATCTAAAGCTAAAGAAGTTTCTGAAAAGCTACTTAAAGATTATCAAATTTATATACAGCATATTAATTATCCTACAGTAAATATTGGTGATGAAAGATTAAGGTTGACCCTAACCCCGCTTCACAGCAAAGAAGATCTGCACAAAATAAATAATGCACTTAAAGATTTATTGTGAATAAAGGCGCTGAGTCTTTATATGTCAAGTCCTAGCTTCACAGGGCTTAATTTATAATTATTTTTTAATAATGTTGTGGTTAATATAATCTAAAACCAATTCAAATTGCTCTTTTACTTCGCTTAATATAGCTTTCTTGGTGGTGTTATTTTCTTCTGGGCTTTGTTGTGCATCTTCCAGCACTTTTGCCAATTCAAATGCACCAACTGATGTTGCGGCACCTTTAAATGCGTGAGACGCCATATACCAGCCATTGCCATCATTAACAGCGATCGCTTCTTCTAATTTTTCAATATTTTTTTTAGCATTATCAACAAAAATTTCAAAAAGCTCTCTCTCAAATTCTTTGTCATTTTCTATAATACCTCTTAAAAATTCAATATCAATTACAGGATTTTGAATTTGCTTTGCTTTAGTCATGTTAAATAAATTATCAGTATTTGCTTGCTTTACTCATGCCTTTTTTTGATTATAAAAGATCAAATAAGTAAATTATTAAAATACATCTAAATAATTGATTATATTTATTTTTTTCAACAAATAACCTTAAATTACATTGATAAGCTGATAATTTGAGTCAAAATAAGATATTTATGACAAAAGTTAAATTATATAAAAAAGGTGGTGCCCAATATTTTGAGAGGCAATTTCCAAAAAATGATAGTAACAAATTATTTTGGCAAGATATTGAATTTACTTTGGACCATAATTGTCAAAAATATGATTGGTTATGTATGATAGATAGAGGATATATGATTGATAAAGTAAATTGCAATCCAGCTAATACTATCTTTATTGCTACTGAGCCATCATCAATAACATATTATGGCCAAAATTTTGTGAAGCAATTTGGTTATTTATTAAACAATCAAAGCCCTAAAATTTACCCCATAAAAATGCTATAAGGCAAGCACCTGGTTCTCATTGGCTTTATGCTAAGAATTACTGCGATATTATTAATCACTTACCCTATAAAAAAACAAAACTTATTTCAGCAATTGCTACTCATAAAGTTGAGCGCCACACTTGTCATTATCTTAGATTTAAAATTACACAAAAATTATCATTAAAAATTAAACTTCTTGATGTGCTTTATTCAAGAAAGGATTTAACTGAAACTTTTCAGGAATCATTTCCAAATGCCAAATTTGTAAATGATAAAATAGCAATGCTTGACGATTACAAATATCATATTGCTATTGGCAATGAATTGGGTAAGGATATTTTGACAGAAAGGGTTACAGATGCTTTTTTGGCCTTTTGTGTTCCAATTGTATGGGGTTGCACTAATATGTCTGATTATTTTCCTAAGCAGAGTTATATTGAAATTGATATAAATAAGCCAGATGAGGCTATTAAAATAATAACAGATATTATTAATAATAAGGATGATTACAATAATAGATTAAAATATGTAATTCAGGCCAGAGAGATGGTGCTAAATAAATATAATCTAATAGCAATATTGGCAAATATAATTAAAAATCATGATGGCAAAATGATTAAGAAAAATAAATATATATTATCTAGAAGATTAATCAGAATATTATATCCCAGAGATCTTTTTGGTTTTTTGCTATTTAAAATTAGAAATTTTTTGAAATAAGTAATTTGAAGACCCGTCCCGATAATATTACATAAGAAATTGGGGTCAGACCCCGATATCTCAAGACCCCGATATCTCAATTGGAATCAAGAACCCAATTGCTAAATTATAGTAAATCTTTGGCATGGCATTAATATTGCACTTTATAAATATCGCTTAAAGAGGATGACCTTCTTAAAGTTGCGTTCTTGTTCTAGGCTATAACTGTGTAGCGTTAATATTTAATACTATTTCCATAAATTAAGTATCTATTTATAATAGTAATATTAAGAATTCCTTATTTAACTGAAAAATTACTGCTTAAAACTGAATCTTGTTTAGAGGGTTTGGGTAAAATTGGAGAGTTAGCCAGAAGATTAAATGCAATTATTGCTTCATATCATTATTAAATCAGTGAGGTAGCTAAATTTTACAATACTACCAATAAAACAGTCAGGCTTTGGATTAGGAATTTTGATAGTAATGATATTGAAGGCTTATCTGTTTCTAGCATAAGAGAAGAAAGCCTATTTTGAATGAATTTGAACTAGTAGAAATCAAAAAAATCATTGCAGAAGACAGTACGATTACAATTAATATTTTAAGAACAAAAATAGCTCAGAAATGGGGTAAAGAAATAAGTAAAAGTTTGGCTTGCCATAATGTCATTAAATCATGTGGCTTTGGTTACAAAACTGCTAGAAAGAAGCATTATAAATCCGATCCAGATAATCAATCT
This sequence comes from Alphaproteobacteria bacterium, assembly GCA_030835745.1. GTDB lineage: Bacteria > Pseudomonadota > Alphaproteobacteria > Rickettsiales > UBA1997 > UBA1997. Next base: position 3,494 of record JAUROA010000041.1, on the reverse strand, counting down.
GCATTTAAAAAAACTCCAAAATATAGCTAAAAATCTTGATAATAATACAGAAATTTACTTTTTTGATGAGTCAAGATTTGGAGCTCATTCCAATATTGGTAACGGATGGTTTAAAAAAGGTAAAGTCAGAAATATCCTGAAATACAAACTTGGTTACAAAAACTTTTATCTTTATTCAAGTGCAAATCCAATCAGTGGCGATAGCTTTAGCTTAATAATGCCAAATGTTAATACTGATAATTTTAATGTTTATCTAGAAAATTTTAGTCAGCACTTAGAAAAGCACCATAGTGGCAAAAAAGTGTTCTTTATTATGGATGGAGCAGGATGGCATAAATCAAAAGATTTAAAGATATCACAAAACATAGAATTTATAATTCAACCACCATAATCTCTAGAGCTAAAACCAGTAGAAAAACTTTGGCAATTCACCAAAAGACACACCATAAAAATAAGTTTTTGATAAATTAAAAGATATTGAGGGTCAGTTATGCAAATTCTTAAAAAATATGACAGAAAACGATTATAAATCAGTATGTAGAAATGATAATATGCTAGATACTTAGTTTATGGAAATAGTATAAGATAGTTATAGAAGGTGTGGTTGGATAAATTTTTAAGCTTAGCTAGACTTAATGGCAGATTAATTATTGAATATGGTTTCTAGTATTAATGCTAATCCAGAAAAATTTTTACAGCAGATATTAGTTTGTTTTTTGTTATTTCAATTGAAAATCTATCTTCTAGATCGATTCTTGCTGCCTTGATGATTTTTTCTTTATTTTGTATTTTATAAAAATAGTAATCATATATTGCTTTGTATAAATCTTGTTCGGATTTTGGATTGTTATAAAGGTAGCCATTTTTATTATGGGTAATAATCTCTCTTAATCCGCCAGAGTTTGAGCCTATTACGGGCGTGTAATAATTAAAAGCTTCAAGAATTACCAAGCCAAAAGGTTCGTTTGTTGCAGGGTGGATTAGTAAGTCTATTTCGTTAAAAAATTTTTCGATATTATTTACATGTCCTATAAATTTTATATTATTAGATAAGTTTTCATTTTGAACTATTTTGGTTAATCTTTCAAAATCAGAGCCTTCGCCTGGAATATTTAGCTGCGCATTGGGGTTGTCGCTTAAAAAAAGCTTAAATGCCTTAATGGCAGTAATTATATTTTTTTCGGGAGATAGCCTTGTAAGGGTTCCAACTGTAAAATTCTTGTTATTAACCTTATCTTGTAATTTGTAAGTATCGTTAATTTTAATGCCATTATGAATGGTGAAAATTCTATCATTAGAAATATTTTGATATTTCTCTTTAATATTATTTGTTAAATGTTGTGCGACTGTAATTATATAGTCAAAATTAATCAATCTTTTTGGGTTGCCGCCATGACTTATGGCTGCGGTTCTAAAAATTTTGTTCTTAAATATTTTGTTATATAAGTTAATAACAGCAAATGATCTGCCATTATGAGCAATCACAAGATTTGGTGAATATTTTTTAACAAGAAAAAAAAAATTTTATTACCGATAATAGATCATAGTGACCTTTAATATTTAAGGTTTCTGTCTTTATATTAAGTTTTTTTAATTTATCTAAATGAACAAATTTTTCTGAGGTAATGCATATTACTTCGTAATCTTTGCTCAATATTCTTGAGTAATCTAAGTAAATATTCTCTAAACCTCCTTTTAAGTTGCTTTGAACAATGTTAAAAATTACTTTAGGCATTATTTGTTAATTTGATAAATTGTGTGAGATATAGCATTTATAACTTCTAAATCATGAGATATTATTATATATGTGATATCATAAATCTCTTGAATATGATGTAGTAAATTTAATATTTCAATTTGGGTTTTAAAATCAAGGGCTGATGTTGGTTCGTCAAGTATTAAAATTTTTGGTTTTAAAATTAATGCTCTAGCCAAGGCTATTCTTTGTCTTTGGCCTCCAGATAGCTGGTGAGGATATCTTGATTTTAGCTTAGTATCTAAATCCATTTTTGTTAAAATATCATCAATCATGGCCACGCTGTCAATTTTATTGCATATTTTATGAATTTTTAGACCTTCATAGATGATATCTGATATTTTAAATCTAGGATTTAATGTTGAAAATGGATCTTGGAAAACAATTTGAATATTTTGTCTTAGATATTTAGTGTCATTTTGCCAGTTCTTATCGCCAAAAAAGTTAATTTGTCCTTGAAATTTTATTAAATTTAATATCGCTAGAGCCAGGCTTGATTTGCCTGATCCACTTTGTCCAATTATGCCAAGATTTTCTCCTTTTTTAAGTGTTAAATTAATATTTTTATTGGCAGCAAATTTATTATAATAAACCCATAAATTATGAATTTTTAATATATCTTGGCTTTTATTATAATTTTGATTTTTTTTATTCTTAATTGCTAGATTTGCAGATAATTTTTGACCAATATTGATGGTTTTATCAGCCAATTTTTTTACAATTTTTTGATTATGAGTTATTAATAAAATTGCCAAATTAAGTTGTTTTTTAAGATCAGCAAGTAATGATAATATTTCTTGCTGAGTTTGGCTGTCAAGTGCTGTGGTTGGCTCGTCGGCAATTAAAATTTTAGGGCTATTAGCCAGCGCCATAGCAATCATAATTCTTTGTTTTTGGCCACCAGATAATTGATGCGGGTAGTTATCAAGCCTACTGGCAAAATCATCTAAATTAACCATTTTAAGTAATTGCAAAATTCTTTGTTTGCATTGTATTTTGCTAATTTTTGGTTGATGAATTTTTATAATTTCAGCAATTTGTTTGCCAATTTTATGCAATGGATTTAAGGCAGAGCCTGGATCTTGAAATATCATGGCAATTTCATTGCCCCTAATTTTGCAGATTTGCTTTTGATTTAATTTTAGCAAATCAACATTATTATCATAAATGATTTCACCAGAAATCGTGAATTTATTTGATAATAAATTTAAAATTGCCAAAGCAATAGATGATTTACCAGAGCCACTTTGCCCAATTAAAGCAATAATTTGACCATTTGACAATTCTAGTGAAAAATCTTTAATAATAATGTTATTATCGCAGCTTAATGATAATTTATTGATAGCCAATATTGCCATTTATCACAGTGATTATTTAAATTGCCTTAAAGAAAAAACAAAGATGTCTAAATACTATGCTTAATTGCCATAAGACACGCCTCATAAGATAAATTTCACAAGGTAAAGCATATAAAACAATTAATAAACACTAAAATATAATTTTGATAAAACAAGTTTGCATTTAAGATAACTATAAGTTAATATTTATAATCACAAAAATCGGAGAGGTGGCCGAGTGGCTGAAGGCGCCTTCCTGCTAAGAAGGTATACGGGTCAAACTGTATCGAGGGTTCGAATCCCTCTCTCTCCGCCAGTTTAACTGGGGTCCGTTCCGGACACATAGGTAACACTTTATACCGGACACATAGGTTACACTTTTGAAGTATAATTTAGAAATT
>JAUROA010000040.1 GCA_030835745.1 Alphaproteobacteria bacterium | reverse complement strand
TATCTATTTTACTTGATTCCAAATCAAATCCTCCACTTTTATGATCATAGAATGTCTTTTCAATGCAAAATCTATCTTCATATATAATTTGAGCTCTCCTAGTTGTAATTTCCTTAAGAGATGAGCATATGTACCATTTATAGGAAAAATGGGGTCTGACCCCAATTTATTATTGACTAGAATTTGTATCTAAAAGATATTTCAATCTCATCTCTTTCTCTATCGCTTGATGTTACAGCAGCTTCGGTTGAATCAGTATAATAAACATCTTCAACAGTAATATAATTATAAGCAACTGATACTAAAGCCTTATCAGGAACTATTGAGTAATTTAATCTAGTTCCAAGCTTTATTTCATCTTGGCCTTGAACTTTATCAATTTTGTTTACTTTATAAGAACCTCTTAATAATTGAGAGAGTGATGCATTAAGAGATAGGTTTTGGTTAAATTTATATTGCCCAGTAATTCCAAATTCAGTATCAATAGATGAGTCAATTTTTTCATAAGTATGATCAGACATAAGCTCAATTTTTGCGTCATCTAAATATCTTGCAGATGCATCTACTTTAAATGAAACTTTATCAAATAACATACCATAAGAACCAGCTATTTCATATTCACTTCTACCGCTTGCAACATTTCCCCCTTTCGGATAATCTCCTATTTTGCTATTAATTATATTTGGTGCATAAGAAAGCTCAAGATCAGAAAAGAATCCATTATTATCATTGTCAGCAAATCTATATCCTACTGATAATTCTGGATTAGAAACACCATTATTAACAGTTTCTGTGAATCGGTCAGTTGTGCTGCTTATATCTTTTTGATTAGAATCAATATAAGATATTTCTAAATTTGTGTATAATTTGTCGGTAATACCATAAGATACTCTTTCTTTTAAAGTTTGTATTCTTAGTTCCTGTTTGTCATTAAAGTCATCTTTGTAAGTAGCATCAGAATAGTTATATGATGTTTCGCTGATAACTTCCTTTGATTTTGGGATAAAGAATATACTGTCAAGACTGTTACTTGCATTAGCATTTGATACAAAAAAAGCAGCCGCTGGAATAATAAAGAAATATCTCATATTTTTATTTTTTAAGGTTAATTAACAAAAGTAGATTTTTTTCTAGAATTTATTTTTCAAAAAACAACTTTTTTTTATAATTTCAAGTTCAAACTACTATAAATTTCACTTGATTCACCAACAAAAGCTGTTATTTTGAGAGATTTAACATAAGTAATTTTAAAAAAGTATTATCTTCTACTAAATTCAAAACATGTTACAAGGTCTTAGGAAGAATCGAGGTCTGACCCCAATTTTCTATTTTGATAATTGTGTTAATGTAAGCTCTCTTTGAGCTAGTTTACACCCAACAGGATTTTTTATACGAGATTCTAGTGATAGTGGCCCTTTAAATTTATCAGTAATTAACGTAGATCCAGTTACCCTGGTTGATAGCGAGCCACATTGAGATTTGAGCGTTGGATTGCAAAGCTCCGCAACAGCAGCTAAAGCCCCAGCCAAGAATCTATTGGTATGAGGGGTTGATGGACGATCAGTCATAGATATAGAAGAATATTGTTTCATCAAATCTGCTACCGTTTTTTGCATTGATTCATCTTCTTCTTGTGCATGCTGTATAAGGCTTTTACCACCATAGTCTCTAAGCTCATATCCTTCACTAAATATTTCTTTAAGCTTTAATTTATCTTCGTCTGTTCCATTTTTCTTGACATGATCTATAAAGAACTCAAGAAATTGCGGCATATTAATATCAATTAACGCACCAACAGATTCTTCAACAGAGTATTTAGCAACTATGTTAAGCAACTCTTTTTGCCAAGGATCTTCTAGATTTTTAGTATTTCTCCTTAAGCCTCTTAACAATTCTGCTAATTTTTCAGAATTAGTTAGCATTGCAAGATAATATTCTTCTAAAATTTTTTCATGGACTTTGTTTAAAGGAACACCTCTTTTTATAAAAACTAAGTAAAACAAAGGATGTTCTTGCATTCTCTGCTGCATTTCTTTTACCGGCATGCCATCCATTACCAATTGGGCAAAAGAAGTAACTTCACTAAGCTGAGATTCTGTATATGAATCGCGACCATTATTTGGTCCGAGCTCTGCTACAATTGATTCGGACAATCTTCTACTAACATCGCTTCCATTCAAAATCCCTTTTGACAAATATTCAACAATCATTGGAAAACAATCTTCTTGATTAAGTATCCTTGAGTCTCCAGTTAATCTAACATTATCTTGAACCTTGCTACTTTTAATTAATGCTTGATAATTATTGGTTTCAACAGATCCCTTCCCAACTCCATGAGCAATAAGATGTAAAATATTACCAAGGGCATCCTCAGCGCTTATAGGCTTACCATCCTTATCAAGCAAAAAATCAATAGCCATAGACCTACCCGTTTCACCCAAATGCCTTCCTGCCCCATTTCTTTCTTCTGCTAAATATGCTATAAAAACATGTGGATGTTCTAGTCTATCTGAAATTACTTTGGCAATTTCTTCGCTACTATCTACAAGTCTATCTATAAAAGCAGGAAGTATTCTTTTAATCCTGCTCTCCAAAGATTCATCAATTTTATTGAGACCTACACAATTTTTTTCAATGAAAATTTTTACTTGTTTAGTTAATTTATTCTTTAATATCTCGGTATTCATAATTTATTATCAGTTTTATTTTTTATTAAACTAATTTTATTAAACTATATTATATTTTTGAGTTAATGTCAAATTTTTTTAAAATATGACTTAATTCAACAACAAGAAAATTGGCTGCAATAATATTAAAAAGTAAGAGGCAGAAAGTATAATGGAAGCGACATTAGTGGCAAAAAATATAAATAAAGTCCTAAATAAAGAGAATTTAAGATAATGCTTTATTTTGAATTGCAAAAATTTCTTGTGAAGCGCCCTTGGCTAGTTCATACATTTTGGTTAGCTGTTCAAAGCTAATTTCGCCAACTTCGGAAATACCTTGAATTTCAATTAATTTATATGATTTACTAAGTACAAAATTATAATCAGCATTGCATTTGCTGTCTTCATTATAATCTAGATCAACTATAATCTCGCCACCAAAAATACCACATGATATTGCACAAACTTGATTAATTAGAGGGTCATTTTTGATGATTTTATTCTTCAACATTTTTCTAACAGCTAAAACAAGAGCAACATAGCCTCCTGTGATTGCAGCGCATCTGGTTCCGCCATCAGCTTGTAAAACATCGCAATCTATTGATATTTGTCTTTCTCCAAGCCTAACTGGGTCAATTGCTGATCTTAATGATCTGCCAATTAGTCTTTTAATTTCTATATTTCGACCATTAATTTTAAACGGATCCTTGTTAATTCTGCTATGAGTAGAACGCGCTAGCATGTTATATTCTCCACTAACCCAACCAGTTCCATGATTTCTTAAAAAAGGCGGGACCCTATCTTCAACTGAAGCAGTGCAAAGAACTTGAGTATTGCCGTAACGAACCAACGCAGAGCCTTCAGCATAGGCGTTAACATTTGTTTCAATTTCAATTGATCTAATTTCGTCTAAAGCTCTTTTTGAAGGTCTCATAGTAATTTTTTAATAATTTATTAACTTAAATTTTTTTAATTTTTGAATCATTAATCTTATAAATCAATAATTTATTAAAATTATTGCTAAACAATAATTGAAATTCTTGATATATTTCACAATTAACGTTAATTTTGATCAAAAAATAAGATTGGTAAAATTATATTTACACTACATAATGAAGAAGAAATTAACGATTTAATTTCAGAAAATAATTATGATGCACTAATAGGTTACTCGCCTTATTTAACCATTAAATACATAGAAGAAGGTAAAGTTAATAGAAATAACCTTTCTTATGATAATTATATGAATCTTGTTGCCTTTTCTGAAGATAAAACTTTATGCTCTGATATTAATACCATTATCCAAAATGCAACTAGTTTAAATGACTAACAAAAAGAGCAGATAGAAAGAGAGGTAAATAAAAAAACAAGGGCTTTGTATAAAGAAAATCAGGATAAAGTTTTTGATTTTATTGGAGCTTGTGCTGCATCTGATATAACTGCACAAAAAGAGGAAAGTTTTGATAAAAAATCTGATGGAAAGCCTTTGAGTAGAGCTGTTGGCATGTTTTTTGAATTATCCTTCATGAAACCCTCTAAAAGATTTACAGCAATCGAAGGGTATACTGGAGATTTAAAACCACATACAAGAAAATATATAGAAGATGATTTTAGATCTAATGCTCGAGATTTTTTCCAGGATATCGCTGAGAAAATAGAACAGGGCAATGAAAGATATCATAATAATCCGAATCTTTTAACATTGATGCATGCAACTACACTTGGTGATGATAATAATCAAGCTCGACTTAATGCTGTCAATGTTATTACTTGTTATGGCCATGAACAAAGAAGCCAAATTCCAAATCAAACATTAGCATATCAAATCTTAATGAGCGAATTTTGGGAAAATAAAATCTGCAAAGAAGCATTTAGCAAAGTTGAAAGCGGTGAAAAAGATATAGATTGCTTCACGCAAAATAAAGGATCTATCATAGATTTAACGCCGCAGGATGTGATGAGTAGAAAAAAAAGAAGGCCTCAAACTGCGCCACCTGCTCCACGTCCAAAGAGAGTGCATCTTGTAGCCCTTGAAGAAATGGGGCCAGATATTGGACCGCATCTATAATATTTTAGTCCTTAACAATAACAAAGCATTTCATTGCATGTTATAACTTATTTATAAATATAACTCAGGATGAATAGCAATGGTTTTAAGCTAACAAAATATTGCTAATAGCAATATTTTGTTGGTATAAATATTTTATTATTTTAAAATATAGTTAGAAAAATAATATTTTGAACTAATTGACATAAAATAGAATATTTACTTGTGCATAATATTTACTCACTAACAAAAGAAGATTTAGCAAAAGGGCTTGCAATAATATCTGAAAAACCATTTAGAGCTAATCAAATATGGAATTGGCTTTATCATTTTGGCGTTAGAGATTTTGGCCAAATGACTAATATTTCAAAATCATCCTCTATCAAGCTAAAGGATCAATTTTGCTTTGATTTGCCAATTGCTAAAAATATTACTAAATCAATTGATGGTACTATTAAATTTTTGGTTGAATTTATTGATAAAAACCAAGTTGAGGCGGTTTATATTCCTGAAAAAAGCCGGGCTACCTTATGTATCTCTTCTCAAATTGGCTGTACATTGGCTTGCAAATTTTGTCATACTGGCACCCAAATGCTGGTTAGAAATTTAGATTTTCATGAAATTATAGCACAAATTATTATTGCAAAAGATATTATTAATGATTGGGGTAATAAAAAGTTAACAAATATTGTTTTTATGGGTATGGGCGAACCATTTTTTAACTATGAAAACGTCAGGCAGGCGGTAAATATTATGTGCGACTCAAATGGCCTAAATTTTTCTAAGAAAAAAGTTACAATATCAACATCTGGATTGGTTAATGAAATTGCAAAAGCTAAAGATGAGATTGGCACTAATTTAGCTATTTCACTTCACGCTACTAATGACAAAGTTAGAACTGATATAATGGCAATTAATAAAAAATATCCCATAGATGAATTATTCAAAATTTGTAAAAAATATAGCGAAACTTTGAAACAAAAAATTACTTTTGAATATGTTATGCTTGAAAATATTAATGATCATGCAATAAATGCTAATGAATTAATAGCATTAATTAAAAAGCATAATATAAATTGTAAAATTAATCTTATACCTTTTAATAAGTGGCAAGGTTGTAATTATCAGGTTAGCAATATGAATAAAATTATAGAATTTCAAAAAATTCTACAAAAAAATCATATTGTTACCACAATCAGAAAAACAAGAGGAGATGACAATATGGCAGCATGTGGTCAATTAAAATCTGAATCTCAAAGAAAAGCTAAAATTTTTAAAAATAAATGACTCATTTATTAAAAAATCGAGATATATGGCTCAATATTAATAAGCCGGCAAATATTAGCTCAGCTAAAGTAGTTGCAATTATTAAAAGAATTACAGGAGCTAAAAAAGTTGGACATGCAGGAACATTAGACCCATTTGCTACCGGGGTTTTACCAATTGCCTTAAATAAAAAAACTAAAGAATCTCAGAATCTACTTAATTGCGACAAGGAGTATTTTTTTCAGATAAAATGGGGCGAATTTAGAGATAGCGACGACATTGATGGCAAAATTACTGACAAAAGCAATAAAAGACCAAATAATCATCAAATATCTGTCATTATGACAAATTTTATTGACAAAATTACGCAAAAGCCTTCTAAATATTCTGCTATAAAAATTAATGGCAAGAGAGCATATGATTTAGCTCGTCAAAATATTGAATTTGATATGCCTGAGCGTGAAGTGGTGATTAACAAAATAATTTTATTAAATAATAATGATAATTTAGCTTCATTTTATGTATCATGTTCAAAAGGTACATATATTAGAACAATTTCTCGTAATATCTGTGAATTACTTGGCGTATGCGGCTATGTTTGCAAATTAACAAGAATAAGAGTTGGTAATTTTGATTTAAAATCAACAATTTCTCTTGACCTCTTAAAATATAAGCATTACTAATATATTATTATAGTTTGATTATTAATGGCTATATAATATAAAGATGTTTAGCTGATGTTTAGCTGACTAGATGTCCTTTAATTTAATATTAATTTAAATAACTCAATATGACACTTGCAAATAAGTCAAAAAAAGATATTATTTCTGACTTTTCTAAAGATGGTAAAAACACTGGTGGTAAAAACACTGGTTCAACAGAAGTTCAGTGTGCGTTAATGACTAAAAAAATTGAAGATTTAACAAATCATTTAAAAACTCACAAAAAAGACTTTTCTTCTAGAAGATCACTATTAATTCTTGTTGGTAAAAGAAGAAGATTATTAGATTACTTAAAATCTAATTCATCATCTTCTTATGATGACTTGATTAAAAAGCTAAATATCAGAAAATAGCCTATAGTCATTCCTTGCAGATGCTTCATAAACTATGTAGATCTCTCAGTATGTTTATCGATGATTTGCCTTAACATTAAAAAAAATTTAACATGTTCAATGTTGTAAAAAAAGAAATAGAATTAAATGGAAAAACTCTTTCCATTGAAACTGGCAAAATTGCTAGACAAGCCAGTGGGTCAGTTATTGTAAAATACGGTAATACAACAATATTATGCGCCGTTAGCGTTGCTAATAAAGCCGCAGAAAATGCTGATTTTTTCCCTTTAACAGTTAACTACCTTGAAAAATCATATGCAGCTGGAAAAATTCCTGGAGGGTTTTTTAAAAGAGAAGCTAAACCAAGCGACTTAGCAACATTAACCGCAAGGTTAATTGATCGACCAATTAGACCATTATTTCCTAGTAATTTTTTTAATGAAGTCAATGTGGTATGTACATTACTATCATATGACCCAACATGTAACCCTGATATTGCCGCTCTTATTGCCTCTTCAGCAGCTTTATCAATTTCGCAAGCCCCTCTTAGTGAAGCTGTTGCCGCAGTCAGAGTTGGCTTAATTGATGACAAATTTGTTCTTAACCCTTCAAATGAAGAATTACTTAATAGTAATCTTGATCTAATTGTTGCTGGAACTGAAAGCTCAGTTCTTATGGTTGAATCAGAAGCCAAAGAGCTTTCTGAAGAAAAAATGCTTGACGCCGTTACATTTGCTCATGAATCTTTTCAACCAGTAATTAAAATTATTAATGAGCTAAAAGACGAAGTTGGTAAAGAAAAATTTACAGCTATCAATGAAGATGATGAAAATTTAATCAATGACATTAAAAACTTCATCGATGATAAATTGATTAAAGCATATAAAATTAAGGAAAAACAAGATAGAGTTTCAGCTCTTGATAATTTATATAATGAAATTTGCGATAAATTTATTAATGATGAACAAAATATTGATGAAAAAATCATTAAAAAAATATTTAAGAAATTATCGCAAATCATTGTCAGAAATGATGTATTAGAAAATGGCGTTAGAATAGATGGTAGAAAAACCAACGAAATTAGAAATATTGAAATTGAAGTTGGATTACTACCGAATGTTCATGGATGTGCTCTATTTACTCGTGGAGAAACTCAATCTCTTGCTGTTGCAACACTTGGCAATGCAAAAGATAGGCAATTGGTTGAAAATTTGGACTCAGGGATTTCGGAAGAATCTTTCTTGCTTCACTATAACTTCCCTCCATATAGCGTTGGTGAAGTTGGTCAATTAAAACCACCAGGAAGAAGAGAAATTGGTCATGGTAAATTAGCTTTCAGATCAATAAATCCAGTATTTCCTAGCCAAGATGATTTTGGCTATACAACAAGAATTGTATCGGAAATTACTGAATCTAACGGCTCTTCTTCAATGGCAACAGTTTGCGCCTCTTCGCTTGCTCTAATGGATGCTGGGGTTCCAATAAAATCATCAATATCTGGTATTGCTATGGGTCTTATTAAAGAAAAAGACAATTATGTTATATTATCCGACATTATGGGTGATGAAGACCATCTTGGTGATATGGATTTTAAGGTAGCTGGCACTAAAAATGGTATCACTTCTTTGCAAATGGATATCAAAATTAATGGCATTACACCTAATATAATGAAAGAAGCCTTATCGCAAGCAAAGGATGGCAGATTGCACATTATAAGCAAAATGGATGATATTATGAGCGAACCTAGAACAGATCTCAATCCTAATGTTCCTAAGGTTGAAACCATGAATATCTCTCCAAAAAAAATAAGAGAAGTTATAGGATCACGTGGCAGAGTTATTAAAGAGATATGCTCTGTTTCTGGTGCATTTGTTGATATTGATGATGATGGAACAATAAAAATTTCTTCAAATAGCTCTGATTCAATTTCAAAAGCTGTTGCAATGATAAATGATATTATTTTTGAACCTGAAATTGGCGACATATATGAAGGTCCTGTTGTTAAAGTTATCGATGCTGGTGCCTTTATAAGCATTTCCAACAATAGAGATGGCTTTGTTCACATCTCGGAATTAGCAGAACATCGCGTTGATTTTGTTGAAGATGTCATCAATGAGGGTGACATAGTTAAAGTTAAGGTTATTGGCTTTGACAAAAAAGGTCGACCAAAACTTAGCTATAGATGCGTGGACCAAGCTACTGGAGAAGATATATCTGATCATTTAGCAACTCAGCCAAATATATCAGATGAAAGAGAATCTGGCAATAAAAGAAGTCGAGACAAAAATGACAATAAAGATTCACGCGATGATGATAAGGATCGTAAGAAAAAGCGCGGCTTTTTTAGCTAAAAACTATATTCAAGCAGAATATTATTTAAATTATTCTGCTTGAAAAAATTAGTTTGAAAAATAATCTTTCCTAATGTAGCTTGATGCTTTCGTTAAAATATTAATATCTTGATGACTATATCAAACAATAAAGATGATAGCCTTGATAAAAAAAAGACTATTACAAAAACTTCAAAGCAAAATAAAGCAAAGCAAAAAGAATTAACATCTACTGATGAATCATCGGATATTAATATTTCATCTGATAATTTAGGAATAACTAAAAAGAAAAAACTTACCCGAAGAAGAACTTACGACTCTAATTCCACTGCATTTTATATTCTTGCAACTTTATTAGTGATATTAGCAGCATGCTTTATGATTTTTTCATATATATATAGTAATGGCGAGTTTGATTCTAATCTATTTTTAACTGGATTAACAATTGGTGCAGCTGCACAACTAGTTGATGGCGCCTTGGGCATGGCATATGGCGTTACTGCCACTGCAGTGCTTCTTTCAAAAGGAATATCTCCTGCCACCGCAACTGGCTCGGTCCATATTGCTGAAATATTTACCACGGGAGCCTCTGGACTCAGCCATTGGCGCATGGGTAATGTTAATATGAAATTATTTAAAGCTTTAATTATACCAGGAGTAATTGGTGGATTAATAGGGGTTTTCTTAATTACCTCAGTAGATGGCGATAAAATTAGACCTTGGATTTCGGCATATCTATTATTTATGGGGGTTTCAATATTCTTTAAGGCTTTCAAAAGAACATATTTCAGATCAAAGGTTAATAAAAGAAAAATAACTCCATTAGCTTTATTTGGAGGTTTTGTTGATTCTGCTGGCGGTGGAGGCTGGGGATCAGTTGTTACAGCAAATCTACTAGGATCAGGCCATGAACCACGAAAAACAATTGGCTCTGTTAATGCCGCAGAATTTTTTATTACAATAATAACTGGCTCAGCCTTTGCTATTATAATTGGATTTAATTATTGGGAAATTGTTGCGGGATTAATTATTTCAGGAATGCTGATTGCTCCGATATCTGCTAAAATTTTATCAAAATTTCCAATTAGGCCCCTTATGGCTTTTGTTGGATCATTAATTATCATGCTTAGCAGCTTTGTAATATATCAATCTTTTTTTTAATGCCAGTTAGTCAAAATCAATTACAAAATATCCTTCAACAAGCTCTACCAAAAGCTAAAATAGAAATTATAGATCTTGTAGGGGATCAAAATCATTACCAAGTTACAATTACTGACGAAATATTTATTGGTAAAACAAAAATTGCACAACATAGAATTGTTAATGAAATTTTAAAAGATCTTCTTAAAATCGACTTACATGCAATGCAACTTAAAACTTTAACTCCATAATTATGACAAATTATCAAGAAAAAATAGCGAAACTCAATAAGGAAAATGACATAGTTTTATATATGAAGGGTAGTCAAGATTTTCCTCAGTGTGGCTTTTCTGCATTGACCTGCCAAATTCTAAAAAATCTTGGCGTTGATTTCGTTGATATTAATGTTCTTGAAGATATTGATCTTAGACAGGCTATAAAAGAATATTCAGATTGGCCAACAATACCTCAGCTTTATATTAAAAATGAATTCATTGGCGGTTGTGATATTGTTAAAGAAATGTCGCAATCAGGGGAACTTGAATCTCTTTTAAAAAGCAAATCATTATTATAAAATAATATTTGCAATGAAATATGCTATTGAAATAAACAATTTAAACAAAATATATAGCCCTAATAAAAAGAATAGCTCAGCAATTAGCGCTTTGAGTAATGTTAACCTTAAAATAAAAAAGGGTTCTTTTTTTGGTTTATTAGGGCCAAATGGCGCCGGAAAATCAACAATTATCAACATATTATCTGGACTTGTCAATAAGACTAGTGGCGATGTTAAAATATGCGACCTTGATATTGAACATTATAAACAGTTAGCAAAATATAAAATTGGCATAGTTCCTCAAGAAATAACATTTGACCCATTTTTTACAGTTTATGAAACTCTTGAAATTTATGCAGGATATTATGGCATTAAAAAATCACAGCGCAAAACCAGAGAAATAATACAGGCAATGGGCCTGTCTGATAAATCAAAGTCAAAACCTCGCAACCTCTCGGGCGGCATGAAAAGAAGGTTATTAATTGCTAAATCATTGGTACATAGCCCCGAAATACTTGTTTTAGATGAGCCAACAGCTGGGGTTGATGTTGATCTTAGAAATCAGCTATGGGACTATGTTAAAAAGCTAAATAAAAGTGGCACTACAATATTGCTTACAACACATTATCTAGAAGAAGCAGAGCAATTATGCGATGAAATTGCTGTAATCAATAAGGGTAAAGTTATTGCGCACGATAAAAAAGATAAATTAATGAATATATTATCACAAAAAGAGTTGATTATTTCTGTCAATAATATTGCAAAACTTAACTTAGATATATCGGGCACAAAAATTAATAAAATATCAAATGATAAATTTTCTATAAATTATGACCCAAATATAATTTCAGTTGAAACAATTCTCAGCTCTCTTGCAAAAGCAAAAATAGCAATTAACGATATTTCAACGGCGCAGCCTGACCTTGAAGAAATATTTAAATATTTGGTAAAATCTAGCTAAATTTCTCTTCTATAAGTTATTGCCTCTAATAGGTGGCTTTTTGCTATTTCATTTGAATTATCAAGATCTGCTATAGTCCTTGCCACTTTTAATATTCTTATTATAGCCCTATGAGATAAATTCATTTTTTTACTTGCTAATTTTAATAAATCTTCATTTTCATGAGATAATATGCAATATTTCTGAATGTGATCATTTTGCATAGTTGAATTTATTAAATCGCAATCCTTATATCTTAATTGCTGAATATTGCGAGCAAAATCTACTCTTTTTTTAATGTCTTTAGAAGATTCTATATTTTTACTCTCGCTAAAATAATCAATAATTGGCACATGAATAGTAATATCTATCCTGTCAATTAATGGTCCAGATATTTTATCTTTATAATTTTGGCCACATATGGGTGCTTTGCTACATTCTTTATTTTTATTGCCCAAATGTCCGCAGCGGCAGGGATTCATAGCTGCTATTAATTGAAAATTTGCTGGAAATGTGATATTATTTTTAGCTCGTGATATTGTAATTTTTTTATTTTCTAATGGCTGCCTTAGTGAATCAAGAACCTGCCTAGAAAATTCTGGTAACTCATCTAAAAATAATATGCCGCAATGAGATAATGATATTTCACCTGGCCTTATATTACTCCCACCACCAACCATTGCTGCCATTGAACATGAATGATGAACTTCGCGATATGGTCTTTTATTGCTAAAATTACCATTTTCTAATTGTGAATTAATGCTATTAATCATATTATGCTCTAATATTTCTTTACTTGTCATATCTGGCATAATACTAGCAATTCTAGAGGCTAACATAGATTTTCCAGCCCCAGGATTACCAATCATTAACATATTATGACCTCCAGCCACTGCAATTTCTATTGCTCTTTTAGCCGACTCTTGGCCCTTAATATCCTTAAAATCTGGATATTTTATATTTTGAGATATGGCTCCAATAGTAGGAGCAGAAATCATCTGATAACCTTTTAAATGATTTATCAATGTTAAAATATTAGGGGCATTAATAATGTTAAGATCTTTAACCCATGCCGCTTCTGCGCCATTAATTTTTGGACAAATTAATCCAAGATTATTTTCTTGCGCCTTAATAGCGGCGATAATTATGCCATTAACTTTTTCAATATCGCCATTGAGAGCCAATTCACCTAATATAATATGGTTATTAATCAAATTAAAATCTAATACCCCCATTTCGCACATTATCCCAAGTGCAATTGGTAAGTCATAGTGACTTCCTTCTTTTTGAATATCTGATGGCGCCAAATTAACTACAACTCTCTTTGAGGGCCAAGATAAATTAATGGATGAGATAGCCGCTTTTATTCTCTCTTTTGACTCAAAAACAGCTTTATCTCCTAAGCCAACAATATTGAATGTTGGCCTAACAAAATTATCAATTTTAACTTGAACATTGATTTCAACGCATTGAACGCCACTAAATGACAGGGTTTTTATTGTGGTAGTCATGTTTAAATTTAATTATATATTATAATACATTTCAAACTCTATAGGATGAGGAGCTTGTTCATATTTTTCAACTTCTTTCATTTTAATTTTGATATATGAATCTATTTGAGTGTTGGTAAATACATTACCAGCAACTAAAAATGCTCTATCCTTATCCAAGGCTTTTAGTGACTCTCTTAGAGTTCGCGCAACTGTTGGAATTCTCTTTTCTTCGCGAGCTGACAGATTATATAAATCCTGATTTCTTGGCAATCCTGGGTCAATTTTATTTTTAATACCATCAATTCCAGCCATTAATAAAGCAGCAAAAGCTAAATATGGATTGGCCGAAGGATCTGGAAATCTAGTTTCAATTCTTCTGGCTTGTTCATGATTAACATGAGGTATTCTAATTGAAGCAGATCTATTTTTAGCAGAATAAGCCAACATAACTGGCGCTTCATATCCTGGTACTAGCCTTTTATAGCTATTAGTTGTTGGATTAGTAAATGCATTTATAGCTTTTGCATGCTTAATGATACCACCTATATAATAAAGCGCTAATTT
>JAUROA010000039.1 GCA_030835745.1 Alphaproteobacteria bacterium | reverse complement strand
GCATTGCTCTTATAAATCAACAAAAAAATGGCTTAAAACAATGCATGTTGAAGAGCCTTGGGTAATTTGTGGTCCGGGTGAAAATGCTGGTATAATTGATATAGGTGATGATGATGCAATAATATTTAAAATGGAAAGTCATAACCATCCATCTTTTATCGAGCCATATCAGGGTGCAGCTACTGGTGTTGGTGGGATTATGCGCGATATATTTACAATGGGAGCTAGACCAATTGCCAATCTTAATTCTCTTAGATTTGGAGATATTAACAATAATAAAACTAAGTTTCTAGTTAATGGTGTTGTTTCAGGAATTGCAGGATATGGAAATTCTATGGGAGTTCCAACAGTTGGAGGTGAAGTTACATTTGATAAAAGTTATAATGGAAATATTTTGGTAAATGCTATGTGTGTTGGATTGGCATCAAAGAAAAAAATATTCTACTCTGCTGCTAATAATGTAGGTGCAATGGTGGTTTATGTTGGTTCTAAAACTGGTAGAGACGGAATTAATGGTGCAGTTATGGCTTCTGATGAATTTAAAGAGAGTGACGAAGATAAAAGACCTACTGTTCAAGTGGGAGATCCTTTTATTGAAAAATTACTATTAGAAGCGTGTCTTGAACTGATGAAAGAGGATTGTATTTTATCAATTCAAGATATGGGTGCTGCAGGTTTAACCTCTTCATCATTTGAAATGTCTGGTAAGGGTGGTACTGGAATTGAGCTTGAGCTGTCTCGTGTTCCGCAAAGAGAAGAAAATATGACTCCATATGAAATTATGCTTTCTGAAAGTCAGGAAAGAATGTTGATGGTTATTAACCCTGAAAAGAAAGATATAGCAAGAGAAATATTTGAAAAATGGTCTTTAGATTTTGCAATTATTGGCAAGGTCACTGATAGCGGTAATGTGGTGGTTAAAATGAATGATGAAATTTTTGCTGATATTCCTTCACTACCTCTTTCTGAAAATGCTCCAGAATATGAGCGCAAATGGCAATAAATATAAAATATAATGTCTGAAATTTTTGAAATATTTATTAAATTAATATCATCTCCTGACTTATCGTCAAAAAAGTGGCTTTATGAGCAATATGATTCTCATGTTATGAATGATACTTTAGATATTAAAAGTGATGCAGCAATTATTAGGGTAAGAGATACTAAAAAAGCTTTAGCATTAACTTCTGATTGCACTCCAAGATATGTTAAGGCAAATCCTGAAATGGGTGCTATGCAGGCCGTTATTGAAACATATCGAAATATATCAGCAGTTGGAGCTAAACCTTTAGCAATTACAAATTGTCTTAATTTTGGAAATCCTGAAAAGCCAGAAATTATGGGTCAAATTGTTAGGTCAATTCAAGGAATTAATAAAGCATGTAAGTTTCTTAATTATCCTGTAATTTCTGGTAATGTTTCACTTTATAATGAAACTGATGGTATGGCAATTAATCCTACGCCAACAATTGGTGGTGTTGGTCTTTTAAAAGACTATAAATGTAGAGCTAGTATAAATTTTAAAAGAAATGATGACTTAATATATGTAATTGGCGAAAGTAATGGTCATATAGATTGTTCATTATATCAAAGAGATATTTTATTAAATAATGGCATTAATCCTCCGAAAATTGATCTTGCCCAAGAAAAGAAAAATTCTCAATTTATAAGAGATATAATCCAAAAAAATATCATAAATATATGTCATGATGTTTCTGATGGTGGAATTATGACTAGTCTTTTTGAAATGTGTACAGACAATATTGGATTTAATATTGATATTGATAAATTAAAAGAAATATCAAATGTTAATGATGATAAGGCAATATTATTTGGTGAAGATCAGGCAAGATATATTATTGCTATTGCAAAAGATAAAATAACTCAATTTGAGGAAATGGCCAAGAAAGATAGCATTTTATATTGTAATATTGGTCAAAATTGCTTAGATAAAATTACTATGAAAAATAATGAGTTAAAACTACAAGAATTATTTGCAATAAATAGTAGTCTATTTCATGATAAATTTGCTAATTAATGAGATTATCTTTTAAAATTTAATGAATAATAATTCAATTAAATACACATCTTATACTCTTTCAATACTTTCAAAATTACTTGGGTCAAATTTTCAAGTTCATGGGGCTGATAAGATTCCTAATAAGCCAGTATTATTTGTTGCTAATCACTTTACCAGAAGCGAAACATTTTTTTTACCTTATGTAATTAATAATAAAACCAATAGACATGTTAGATGTCTTGCTGACAGTAATCTATTTACTGGTTTTTTAGGGGATTTCTTGCGATCAATTGGTGTTATATCAACCAAAGATCCAAATCGCGATAAAATCATCATAAGCGACTTAGTTAAAGGCGAATTTGACTGGATGATATATCCAGAAGGTAGAATGATTAAGAATAAGCGTATAATTAAAAAAGATTTTTTTACATCTGTTGATTTTAATAATAAGATTAGAGTTAAAACAGGTTCATCTGTTCTTGCAATAAAATCAGAAATTTATCGTCAACAAATAATCAATGCACATAAAAATAATAATAATAATATATTAGATCATTTTAAAAGGGATTTTAATATTGAATATGATGATAAATTTTTAGATTTAAAAACCCATATTATTCCATTAAGCATTACATATTATCCATTAAGACCTGGTAAAAATATTATTAAATCAATATTAACAAAGTTTTTTAAAGATATTCCTGCAAAAATATTGGAAGAGCTAGAAATTGAGGGTAATTTATTACTTAATTCTGAAATTGATATATATTTTGGAGATCCAATATCAATTCCAGATTATATCAAAAATATGGCAAAAGCTATAGATCAGATTCCAATAATTGATAATTTATTTAAAGCTGATTTAACTATTAAATATTATAGAATTAGACTAGCAAATGATTTTATGTCTAGTATTTATA
Source organism: Alphaproteobacteria bacterium (assembly GCA_030835745.1). GTDB lineage: Bacteria > Pseudomonadota > Alphaproteobacteria > Rickettsiales > UBA1997 > UBA1997. The sequence goes on along the minus strand of JAUROA010000039.1, from coordinate 5,519 downwards.
ATAATATTGAAATCAATTTTGATCATATATTTGCCGGAATATTAAGCGCTTTAAATAAAAAAAATATTGAAGTAAAAATTGTAAAAGAGTTAATTTATTTCTGTTCATATTATCTTGAAAAATATAACAAATATAGAATTAATCAAAGCGCTAAGAGTTGTCAAGTGATCAAGATATTTTATGATGAGGATTGCCAGCTATTTGATGACATATATAAATTGGCTATATCACAAAAAGTTATTAAAGAAATTAGTTCTGGCTATATTAATATAGATTTTGATGCAACTATTATAAAAAATAATTTTAATAGTGTAAGAATTGAAAATTCACTAAAGGTAATTTACAATGAATTCAATATTATATCTGGTGTTACAAATCTAATTAACAAATTAGTTAAGAAATATATTAAAAATTCTGGAAATAAATTTGCTAAAAAACTTATCAAAAATGATTTAGAAAATTATAAAAATGATTATAATAAATATTATGATGCAAAATTTTCTAAAGATTTTGATATTGGAAAGCCCTTTTTTAAAGATGCTAAATCTGAGATTGGGGTTTTGATGATTCATGGATATAAGTCTTCACCTAAAGAAGTAGAGAAATTATCAGAAGAATTGCAATTAAATTTTAATTTAAAAATTTACGCAGTAAGGCTTAAAGGACACGGTACGGCTCCTCATAATATTAAAGATATTAATTGGCAAGATTGGTATGAGAGTGTTAATATTGGTTATGCGATACTTGGAGCAATAACAAAAAAAATAATTATCATTGGATTTTCAACTGGTGGATTATTATCGCTGTTAATGGCGTCAAATAAAAATAAAAATTATAATAAAATTTCAGAAATAATATCAATAAATTCTGCATTGAAATTGCGAGATATTAGATCTCATCTTGTGAAAGGTGTAAGTTTATGGAATGATATTTTGGATTCATTTAAAATTGACAAGGCTAAATTAGAATATATTGATAATATTCCAGAAAATCCTCAAATAAATTACTCAAGAAATTATCTAAATGGAGTTATTCAGCTTGAAAAATTAATGAATAAGGTAAATGATAATTTAAAGAAAATTAATAATAATACATTAATTATTCAGGGCGATAATGATCCGGTGGTTAATCCAAATAGTGCTGAGATAATTTATAACAAAATTAATAGCACAAAAACATTAAAATATATTAAGTCAAAAAAGCATGTAATTATTTTAGGAGAGCAGCAGAAGGAAACTTTTGCTATAATTAATAATTTTATTAGGCAAAATTATCCTAAATTATAAAATATAATTATATTATATTATATTAAATGTAGCATTAAGGCTGTTTTTTTTAGATCAAATATATTTTGCAAATTTAATCTTGAATTTTTAAAGATTGAAATTGATGATTTAAATTATATCAACAATGCATATATAATCAAAGTTATTACTGATTAAAATGAAATCTAAGGCAACACAAAATCAAGATCACATTGATCAATTAGAAGATATTGATGAATCTGAAATAGATATTCAACCTATCGGTCCATCAATTACATCTGGTAAAAAAGGGAAATTAGTTTTGATTTTGGCCAGTGCGGCAATTATAACTTTTGTAATATATATCTTCTTTTTTAGTTCAGAAAAAGTGCCAGAACAAAATATTGAGCCTGTATTTGTTGCATCTCCTGAAAATGTTGCTAAAAGTGATACAGGATTATCTCCTTTTGAGCTTGAAGAAGGATATGACCTTATTGGAGAGGAAGAAGCTTCAGAGCAAATTGAAGCACCTCCCGTTCCTGAAATTCCTACTTTGCCTGGAATGCCAGATGATGATACTGAAAGTGAAATTTCTAAAATAATCAATGAAGCTGAAATAGAAAAAGAGCAACAAAAAACTCAAGAAGAATCTGCTAAAAAGGAAGTTAAAGAAGAGGAGCCTAAAAGTGAGCTGCTAAATATTTTAAAACCAAAATTAGTAACTACTAATATTGATAAACAAACACAAAAAGCTGCAAAACCAACTAAGAATGAATTTGCGCCTTTACCAATAAGATCTTTGCAATCAATGAATAAAGACTCAAAAATTATGGCAAATCTTAACCCTAGATATTCTCCTATTGTAGTTTTTTCTGGAGCGGCTCAGGGTGTTCCAGATAGAAGTGTTGGTTATGAAAAAAATATTGTAAGTCTTAAAGAAAATACTTTAAGCGAGCTAAAAGAAAGTAAAACTGATGTTAAGACAACTATAATTAGCAATAGAGAAAATACTATTGCTCAAGGTAAGTTGCTCTACGCTGTTCTTGAAACAGCTATAAATACCGAGATACCAGGATTTGTTAGAGCTATTATTAGTCGAGATGTTTATGGCGAATCGGGAAATAATGTTTTAATACCTAGAGGTTCAAGGTTATTTGGATCATATTCTAGTGAAGTTAAAAGGGGTCAAGGAAGGGTTAATATTCAATGGACAAGATTAATTAGACCTGATGGTGTAGATTTGGCAATTGATTTTAATGCGGCAGATCAATTTGGAAGAGCTGGTATAGATGGAGATGTAGATAATAAATATCAATCTGCAATTACTAACTCAATTTTAACAAGTATTTTAACTGTTGGAGGTGTGGCATTGGCTGAAAAAATACTTAATAATAATAATGATCAATCAACAACAACATTAGATCCAACAACAGGAACTTCAACAACAACTGGATCAGCATCAAATCAGGCTATATATGATGTAAGTAAAACAGTTATTGATACTGTTGGAACTATGTTGAAGAATCAAGTTAATACTGATCCATTAATAACAGTTCCTCAGGGATCAAAAATTATTGTTATTGTTAATTCAGACATTAATGTTCCAGATTTAATCAAGTAATATTACATTTAAATGTCGCAAAAAATTAATCTTCACTTAATCTCAGATTCAACAGGTGAGACCCTTAGCTCTGTTGCAAGAGCAGTTTTATCTCAATTTGATAATATAGAAACAAATGACTTTATTTGGTCTTTAGTAAGAACAGATAATCATTTAAAAAAGGTAATGGATGGAGTTAGTAAAAATCCTGGCATTGTTTTATATACTATTGTTAGAAATGATTTAACTGAAATAATAAAAAAGAAATGTATTGAATTAAATATTCCATGTATTTCTGTCTTATCGCACATTATTAGCGAATTTTCAAATTACTTACAAATGGATGTTTCAAGTACTATTGGAAGGCAGCATCTTTTAGATAATGAGTATTTCATGAGAGTTGAAGCAATCAATTATACAATAAATCACGATGACGGCCAGGGGGCATGGGATTTATATGATGCTGATATAGTTATAATTGGTGTATCTCGAACTTCAAAATCTCCTACATGCGTTTACTTATCTTGTCGAGGTTATAAGGCTGCCAATATTCCCTTTGTAAAAATGGATCTAATTCCAGATTCTGTATTTAATCTAAAAAAACCTTTAATTATTGGCTTAACAATTGATCCTGCAAAATTAATTCAAGTTAGGCAAAGTAGATTAAAATATCTTAAACAGGATATTGAAGGTGATTATGTAGATCTTGAATCAATTAAAAATGAATTAATTCAGTCACGTAAATTATTTAGCAAATTATCTTGTCCAGTAATAGATGTCACAAAAAGTTCTGTTGAAGAAACGGCAGCAAAAATTATGCAGTTAGTTCAAGCAAAAAATCAAAATCAACAATAAATATCCATATTAATAGATATCTCATATTTCATTTCAAATAGTCTTAAATTAGTCTGTATAATATAAAAAATAATTTTTTTAACTTTATAAATTAAATAATAATTTTTTAATTATTGTATCAAATTTGAAAAAAACACTTTTGTTTTAAAAATTTTCATTCAAAAACATAGTGTAATTTTAAATAGAAAATTTGCATCAATTATTGCAATAAAAAAATATTTTTTTGGATTAATTTTTATTAAAATTTTACCAACATAGTGCATATTAATATTTCTATTTTAATTAACGCCTTATTTTACTAATATCAAAAAATAAGAGATTTACTTATGTCAAAAAATACTATTCTCATTGTTGATGATGAGCCAACGCAAAGAAAAGTTCTTTCTAAATTTATTAGTGACTTAGGTCACGATCATTTGGTATGTTCAAGTGGTATGGAAGTTGTAGATTTTTTTATGAATAAAAAAATTATAAACTCAATTTCATGTCATAATGTTGATGTTATGCTGTTAGATTTATCAATGCCTGACGTTGACGGATTAACAGTTTTAAAGCAAATTGGTCCCATTAAGGGCGATATGCAGGTTATTGTTCTTACAGCAAATAAAGATGTTTCATTAGCTGTTGCTGCTATTAATTACGGTGCAATTGACTATATAGTTAAGGGTGAAAAAGATATATTTGCTAGAGTTACAGCTTCGATAAATAATGCTATTGAAAAGAAAAACTTGAAATATCAAGTTTCTCACCTAGCAAGAAAAGAAAAAGATCAGGTAGCTTTCTCTGATATTATTGGTCAAAGTGAAGCTATTTTAAGTCCTATTAAATTAGCTAAAAAAGCTGCTAATTCCTCAATACCAATCTTAATAGAAGGTCCTAATGGTAGTGGTAAAGAATTACTAGCACGAGCAATTCATGGATCTAGCTCTCGCTCTGGTAAGCCATTTATTGTTGTAGAATGTGAAATGCTTAAGGCAAATAATGTTGAAGAAGAGTTATTTGGCTCTGACAGGGTTTTGGCTGACGGAATGACAAGAAATATAGGAAGATTAAGAGAAGCGAATAATGGCACTATATTTTTTGAAGATATAGATTATCTTAAGCCTGAAATCCAAACAAAATTACTTCATTTTATTCAAGAGGGTGAATTTATTCCGGTTTCTGGTAAATATCCTGTGCGTTCTAGTGTTAGAATAATTTCTTCAGCTAATAAGGAATTATCAAAATTAGTTGCTCAGAAAAAATTTAGAGAAGATTTATTTTACAGATTATCATCTTTTCCAATATTAGTTCCGTCATTAAAAGAAAGAGGTGATGATGATATTAAATTATTAGCAGAAAATTTTTGTCGTAATTTTTCAATAAATGAGAATAAAAAAATTAAAAATATCAGCCAAGATGCACTATATTTGCTTTATAATTACGAGTGGGAGGATAATATTCGTCAGTTAAGAAATTCTATTTTTAGATCTGTAGTTTTGTGTGATGATTCAGTTCTTGATGCTGAGCATTTTCCGCAATTACTAAATAAAGAAAGTAATAGCATGACCAAAGCTAAGTCTGAGATAAAGAAAAATTCAGATATTAGTAGTGAATTAATAGATATTTTTGATGATGAAGGTAAGTGTAAAACAATTGAAATTATTGAAGAGGAGATTATTAGAAGATTAGTTGATATATATAATGGCAATTTGTCTGAAGTTGCAAAAAAATTAGATATTGGCAGATCTACTATTTACAGAAAATTAAAATTAATAAATGAAAACGAAAATAAAGGTTAAGACGGCGGTATTTCCGGTAGGTGGCCTTGGAACAAGATT
>JAUROA010000038.1 GCA_030835745.1 Alphaproteobacteria bacterium | reverse complement strand
ATTACGAAAAATGTCGAACTCTGTCGTTCAAATCTCACCCCTTGAAATCGAGTTTATCAGTTTCTTTTTTGTTAGAGGAAAGAGATTTTGTTGCTTTAGTGTGGCGGATGGGGTGAGATTCGAACTCACGGTACGCGTGAACGCACGGCAGTTTTCAAGACTGCTGCCTTAAACCACTCGGCCACCCATCCAAATTGAAATGATTTATTTAAGTTATATTAATTATTTTTTAAAGTCAATAAAGGTTGAATTTTGAGTTTAAAATAAATGCTTGAAAAAAGTGTTTTTATTATTAGAATTAATTTTTGTTGGGATTGTAGCTCAGCGGTTAGAGCAGGACGCTCATAACGTCTTGGTCGTAGGTTCGATTCCTACCAATCCCACCACTTTAATTGAATTTATAGGTTTTTTAAATGTTGGCTGTGTAGTTAGCTACCTATATTTTGTTAGTATTAATATTATGCCAAAAATCAAAACAAATAGTAGCTCAAAAAAAAGATTCAAAGTTACTGCAACTGGTAGAGTCAAGTTTAAACAAGCTGGAAAGCGTCATAATCTTGGTAAAAAAAGTCAGAAAAGAATTCGTAATTTGCGTAAAAGTGCTGTTGTTGAAGATAGCTTTGCAGCAAATATACTAAAATTTAAAATGCCAAATAGTAACTAAAATTTTATCTAATTATGAGTCGAGTAAGAAAAGCTGTCGTTAAAAAAGCACGACATAAAAAAATTCTTAAGATGGCCAAAGGCTATCGTGGTAGAGCCAAAAATTGCTTTAGAATTGCTATTCAAAGAGTTGAAAAGGCTTTGCAATATGCCTATAGAGATCGTAAAGTCAGAAAAAGAGACTTTAGAAGATTATGGATTCAAAGAATTAACGCCGCCGTTAGAGAGCAGGGTATGAAATATTCTCAATTTATTGCTGGTTTAAAATTGGCAAAAATTGATATTGATCGAAAAGTTCTTGCTGATTTAGCTGTTCGAGAGCCAGCACTATTTAGTGAAATTGTTAATAAGGTAAAGAAAGCTATTAAGGCTTAATTTAATTTTTATTAAATGAAAATATTTAGCATATATTTGAGAAGCAATCATCAAGATAAAATTGATGATCTAAAAGTTATAAAAAGTGGCTTCTCATTTTATGCTTTTATTTTTGGTGCTTTGTGGTTTTTATACCATAAGATGTGGTTTGAATTTGCTTTTTTATTTGCTATTAACTTGCTTTTGATGAGTTTTTCTAGCAATATATCTTCTTTTGATTTTGTTATTATTGAATTAGTGTTAAGCTTTTTTGTTGGGTTGAATGCTAATTATTGGTATTGTTTAAAATTAGCAAAAAATAAATATAATTTATTCAATATTATAATGGCCAAAAATAAGGATGAAGTATATTTTAAGATTTTTAAAGAATTTAGCTCAAAATCTTTAAATATTAAAGAATTTGATGATGCAATATTTAACATAAAAGATCAAAATAATTTTTTGTGTAAATTAGCTCGTTTTTTTAAAGCAAAAGATAAAAATCATAAAATTGCATGAAAATTGTTATAATTAATTATGATTCTGGAAATGTTGCTTCTGTGGTTAATGCTTTTAGTGAAATTGCTAATTCTTATCAAATAATAATTTCGAACAAAATATCTGATATTAAGCAGGCAGATTTTTTAGTACTTCCTGGTGTGGGTGCTTTTGGAGACTGCGTTAAATCTTTATCTAAAATTGATAATCTTATCGATGAAATAAAATATCAAATTATCGAAAAAGAAAAGCCATTTTTGGGTATTTGTGTTGGAATGCAGGTTTTAGCAAGCAAGGGTATGGAAAATGGAGATCATCAGGGTTTAGACCTGATTCCTGGAATTGTTAAAGAAATACCTAAAAATGGTTATAAAATCCCTCATATGGGTTGGAATAATATTGATATTTTGCAGCAATCAAAAATTCTTAAAAATATAAATAAAAATGAGCATTTTTATTTTGCTAATTCATATTATTTTCAGCCTAATGAACAAGATAATATTATTGCTCAAATAGATTATTCGATTAAAATGCCAGTAATAATTGAAAAAAACAATATTACAGCAATTCAATTTCACCCTGAAAAGAGCTCTAAGCAGGGCTTGCAAATATTAAAAAATTTTTTGACTTAATATTTCTCTTTTTAAATCTTTTTAATCTATGAGAATTTCGCAATTTATAAATAAATATTTATATGATGAAAATTGTGGCTATTATATCAATTCTAGCCCAATAGGGCCTGACAAGGATTTTATTACCTCGCCTGAAATTAGTTCAGTATTTGGTGAGTTAATTGCTTTATATTTGTTAAATATTGCTGATGAATTTGACTCAATATCTTTGATAGAGATGGGTGCGGGCAATGCTACTTTGTTTTTTGACATATTGACAACAGTAAATAAATTGGCAGATAAAAATATTGATCTTGCGCAAAAATTTTTAACAAAATCTGATTTTCATATTGTTGAAATCAGTAAAACTCTTACTGAAATACAGCAAGAAAAGCTTAAAAATTTTAATGTTAATTGGCATAAAACATATCAAGAATTTTTAGCAAGAAAACAGCAAAATAATAAGATATTTTTCATATGTAATGAGCTTTTTGATTGCTTTGCTATTGATCAATTTGTTAAAACTGATATTGGCTGGTGTCAAAGATTAATTAATATTAAAGATAAAAAGATTAATTTTAAATTAGATAATTTTGATATTAATATTCACAATAAAATATCAAATATTATTGGCTTTAATGATTCTGGTAAAGCGCCAATAAGCTCAATATATGAATTTAGCAAATTTGCCTATGATTTTGCAAATGAATTATTTGACTCCATAGTAAAATATAATGGTATAGTCATTAATATTGATTATGGATATTATGATAATGAATTTTATAATAGTTTGCAGGCGGTATCTAATCATAAAAAAATTAATATTTCAGATATATTAATGCTGGATAATAAATGTGATATTACTGCTCATGTTAATTTTAAAATGATTGATGATATTGCTAAATCAAAAAATCTTCAAACTTCTTTTATTACTCAAAGAGAATTTCTAATTAGTCTTGCTATTAAAACAAGAATGAAGCAAATTCCAGATTCTGATCAAAATACAATTAAAGCAATTAATCGCTTGATTAATAAGGATGAAATGGGAGAATTATTCAAGGTACATTTAATATCAAAAATTTAAAATGAAGCAAATATCTCAAAAAGAAAAATTTACAGAAGAAGGGTTTCAAGAAGATAATCTCAATCAAATTAATAAATTTACTCAAAGACATGATTGGCAGCTTGAAGAGGTGCAAGAATTATTTGACATGCCATTTAACGATCTTATTTTTAAAGCAGCTCAAATTCATCGTCAATTTCACGATGCTAATAAGATTCAGATTTCAACATTATTAAGTATTAAAACCGGATCTTGTCCAGAAAATTGCAAATATTGCCCTCAATCTGCTCATTATAATACTGGTCTTGAAAAAGAGTCATTAATGTCGATTGATAAAATATTGATAGCTGCAAGAGCTGCAAAAGAAAGTGGTGCTTCAAGATTTTGCATGGGAGCTGCATGGCGCAATCTTCATGATCGTGATGTTGGTAATATATGCAATATTATAAAAGAAGTAAAAGAAGTTGGTCTTGAAACATGCATGACATTAGGCATGCTTACTAAAAAACAAAGTCAGCAATTAAAGGAGTCGGGTCTTGATTATTACAATCATAATATTGATTCATCTGAAGAATTTTATTCCAATATAATAACAACTAGAAATTTCCAAGATCGCCTTGATACTTTAAAAAATGTTCGTGATTCTGGTCTTAATGTTTGTTCTGGCGGAATTGTTGGCATGGGAGAGATGGTGCAAGATAGAGCAAAAATGCTCATTATTTTAGCTAATTTAGAAAAACATCCAGAGTCTGTGCCAATTAATATGCTTGTCAAAGTTAAGGGCACTCCATTGGATCACATCCAAGATATTGATCAATTTGATTTTATTAAAACAATTGCCGTTGCTCGAATTATGATGCCACAATCTGTAGTTAGATTATCTGCTGGCAGGGAAGAGATGAATGAGCAAACCCAAGCTTTGTGTTTTTTTGCTGGAGCAAATTCAATTTTTTATGGTGAAAAATTATTAACCACCAATAATCCCGAGGTAAAGCAGGATCAGAAGCTTTTTCAAAAATTAGGATTATTATCAATAAATTAAATTTATATTATGTCTACTATATTAGAAAAAATTAAATCATTAAATATTAGCCTACCAAAGCCTGCAACTCCTGTGGCAAATTATGTTGGTTATGTTAAGGTGGGTAATATGGTTTTTATATCAGGTCAATTACCTATTAAAGATGGCAAGCTAGAATTTATCGGCAAGGTTGGTAGAGAAATATCAATCGAAGATGCAACTAAAGCTGCTCAATTATGTACAATTAATATATTATCGCAACTAAATGATGCGTGCGAAAATAACTTAGATAAAGTTAAAAAATGTGTTAAATTAGGTATATTTGTTAATGGTATTGAAGAATTTGCTGACCATCCTAAAGTTGCAAATGGCGCTTCTGATTTAATAGCTGATATTTTTGGCGATAAAGGAAAGCACGCACGTGCAGCTGTTGGCTCAGGATCATTACCTTTTAATGTATCTGTTGAGGTTGATGCTATTTTTGAAATTGAGTAAATGATTCGTAAAAGTGAGTTAATTAAAAGTTATACTAGAATTAAGAGTTGTGTCGTCAAAACTCCGTTAGTAACTAATGATTCTTTTAAAAAACTCTTTGGTTTAGAAATATTTTTAAAATTAGAAAATAAACAAATTACTAATTCATTTAAAATTAGAGGTGCAGCCAATGCTATTTTATTATATAAAGAAAAATATGGATATTTTCCTGAAAAAGTAGCTATACAAAGTTCTGGAAACCATGCTTATGCAACATCTTATATTGCTGCAAAATTTAATATTAAATTATTAATTTTTATGGCAAGCAATGTTTCGCAATTTAAAATTAGTAAAATTAAAGAACTTGGTGCTGAAGTTGTGATATGTGACAAAAGAAGTGAGGCTAATTTTCTTGCTCAAGAAAAGCAAAAAGAAGGTTATGTTTTTATACATCCATCAGATAATGATGATGTTATTTTGGGTCAAGCAAGTTGTGCGATTGAAATTTTTGAAGATAATAAAGATATTAACTATTTATTTATGCCTTGTGGCGGAGGGGGTCTTGCATCGGGGTGCTATTTGGCAGCAAATAGTTTTGCGCCAAGCTGCAAAGTAGTTGCATGCGAACCTTCAAATGCTAATGATGCTTTTTTATCAATTAAAAATAACAAAATATATTCTTTTATAGATTCTCCGCAAACTATTGCCGATGGAGCAAGAACTTTAGCTGTTAGCCAAAGATGTTTTAATTATTTAAAAAAAATACATGATTTAGTAGCTATTGAGGAGCAAAGAATTATTTACTGGCAGAAAAAAATGGAAGATATTTTGCAGATTAATATTGAGCCTACATCAGCATTATCAATTGCAGCAATTGAATTATATAAAAACAACTCAAAATTTAAAAAAGATGATAAAATTTGTGCAATAATTACAGGTGGTAATGTTGCTAATAATCTAGCTTCGGAGTGTAATTCATAGCGTTTTCAACACTATTTCTTACATTTTTTAATATATAGCTATATATTTCTTGTCTTACTTCATTATTGCGAAGTGCTTTAAATGCTATTCTAGTATTAATGTGGTTTTTCATCAATCTTATGCCAATATTATATGCTAATTTTCTTACTTCTTGACCCTTGGAAGAAAAGCCGCCTTCATATAGAAATATTTCTTCATTATAATGTTCAATATTTTGTAAAATATTTTCAATATCTTGTGCCACATATGACCTGACTTGGCGCATAGTATTGGGATTAGATTTTTTAAATAAATCAAGAGCTATTCTAAAAGGTGAATATAAAAAAGAAGATTTAATATGCTTATTAATGCCTGCTTCAATAAGTTTGGTTATTTCTTGCGATAAAGTAATTTGAGAAATTTCTGACATATAATTTTCAATGTGGTAGCGGGAGAGGGACTTGAACCCCCGACCAATGGATTATGATCCCACTGCTCTACCGACTGAGCTATCCCGCCAAAATATTAATAGCTAGTTATAACATTACTAAACTAAGAATAATAGCATAAAATTATATTATATCTTATTTAAAATTAATTTTTCAACTTACTTTTTGAGATAGCTTTCTGCGAGCGATGTTTTTTTTCAAAGCGTCGGCTAATTTTTTATTAGCTAATTTTTTATTAGCTAATTTTTCAGTCTTATTTTTTTTACCCCCAAAAGATGGATGGTCTTTATTATACATAAATTATTTGCTTGCAATAACAAAGTAGATTGGCAAAATATAATCTAAATTTAATAATAATTTCATTAAATAAAATCATAACATAAAATTAGATCTTTGCAATATAGGGTTTAATTAGTTTAACATAAATGATTAATTTTGTGTAAATTAATCAAACTAATCTTAAATAGATGATTAATATATTCAATATTTTTAGAGAGCATTTTTTGCAAATTATCAATAATATTGCCTTAAAAGAAAATATAAAAATAGAAAATAAATATTTAGCAAATATTATTGTCGAGCCCTGTAAAAATCCTCAAAATGGTGATATTGCTTCTAATATTGCCATGGTTATGTTTAAAATTTTTAAGAATCCTACAATAAAGAATCCGCAAGATCTAGCTCAAATTATAATTGATGAAATCGATAAGTCTTATATTTCGGCCATAGAAATTGCAAAACCTGGCTTTATTAATATTAAATTAAAGCAAGATTTGCTTAATGAGGTTATTTTTAAAATTGTTAATAATGGAGGTAATATTGCCTTTCCAAATATTGGTAATTCGCTTAATGTTAATTTAGAATATGCTTCGCCAAATCCAACTGGGCCAATTCATGTTGGTCATTGTCGTGGAGCAATCTATGGCGATATATTAGCTAGATTATTAAGCAAAGTTGGCTATAATGTATTAAAAGAATATTACATTAATGATGCGGGTAATCAAATTAACATTTTACTTGAATCTGCATATATTAGATATTTGCAATCATGTGATAAAAATATTGAAATTACACAAGATCTCTATCCTGGGGAATATTTAATTGAAATTGGAGATAAAATTAAGGAAAAATTTGGCCAAGAATTGCTGGATATTAATAAAAAAGAAGCATTATCAAAAATTAGAGATTTTGTTATAGCAGAAATTATAAATTTAATTAAATTGGATTTAAAGCAATTAGGGATCGAGCATGATAGTTATTATTCCGAGAAAAAATTTATTCATGATAAAGGTAAAATCGATGAAGTTATCTCTATTTTGCAAGAAAAGAATGTAATTTATAGAGGAAAGATTCAGGCGCCTAAATCAAATAAAGGTAATTATAATGATATGTCAGATCAGCTATTATTTCGCTCTACTGATTTTGGCGATGATCAAGATAGAGTTATATTGAAATCTGACGATAGTGCTACTTATTTTGCTGCTGACATTGCTTATACAAAATCTAAAATTGATCGTGGGGCAGATATCATAATAATGCCACTTGGCTATGATCACAGTGGCTATGTTAAAAGATTGCAAGCAGCATGTAGTATTTTAAGTGATAATAAGGTACAAATGAAGATTATCTTATGCCAACTTGTTAAATTTGTTAAAGATGGAAAGCCACTTAAAATGTCAAAAAGAGCCGGAAATTTTATTACTGCAAGGCAGGTAGTTAAGGAAATTGGGCCAGATATATTGCGTTTTTTAATGTTAATGAGAAAAAATGACGCAATGTTTGATTTTGATTTAGAAAAAGCTATTGAAAAATCGAAAGATAACCCGATATTTTATGTGCAATATGCTCATGCAAGATGTTGTTCATTGTTAAGAAATTTAGAAAATGATAATAAAGAATTTTTTGATAAAATTACTAATTTTGATCAAAATAGCGATTTAAATTTTTTAAAATTGCTTAAAGATGAAAGCGAAATTGAATTAATGTTAAAAATTGCAAATTTTTCTAGAATTATAGAAATGTCTGTGAGAAATTTTGAATTACATATTATAGCTTTTTATATTGAAGATTTAGCTGCTAATTTTCATGCTTTATGGCACAAGGGTATAAAAGATAATAATCTTAAATTTATTATGTTTGATAATTATGAGCAAACTAAGGCAAGATTATATCTTATAATTGCTGTTAAGAATGTTATTGCTGCAGTTTTTGATATTTTCAATATTAAGCCTGTTGAAGAAATGAAATAATGGAAGATTTTGGTTATAAGAAAATTAACAGCAATATTCAGCTCTCAAGATTTGTAAAAAGATCTTTGATGATTGGTGCTACTTTTTTTTCTATTGGTTGTTTTTTATATATCACTATTTCGGCTTATCATTATGTTCACAATATTGATGAAAAAAATATTAAAATTATAAAATCTCCATCTCGGCCGATAAAAGTTTTTGCTAAATATAAGAAAATTGAAAAAAAGGATAATAAGGTAGTTTATCAAGATATAATTGAAAAGAAAACATTTGACAATGTTGAAAAATCTAAAATTGTACCTATTGCTGAATTGCCAAAGCCCAAGAAATTATCAAAAATTACTGCTATTTCGCAACAACCAAAAATTAATCAAAAATCACAGAAAAAAAAGAAAATAACTAATAGTCAAAAAATTATAGTTTATAATAAAAGTAAAGATCTAAAACAAGATTCTAAGTCTGTTAGAAAGATATTTAATAGCGAGTCTGATAGAAAAAGGGTAATACAAGCAAAAGAAAGGCTCAATAATAGTAAGTCAAAAGCAATTACAGTTCAGATTGCAGCCTTAACCTCTTATGAATCGGCAAAAAATAGTTGGAAAAACTTAAAAAGATTATATCCTGAATTATTCTATAAGCAAAGACATTATATTAAAAAAGCCAATCTTGGCAGAAGAGGGGTGTTTTATCGTTTGCAAATTGGTGATTTTTATAATCAAATAAAAGCAGAAGAGTTTTGTTCTAAATATGTTCTTAAGTCAAATAAAACTAATTCAGATTGTATTATAGTTGAGTAATATATTGGTCAGAGATTCCATTTTTTTGCAATTTTTCTATTGAGTTTAATATTTTGAGTTGAATATTTTATTTGAAGAATTGCTGCATTTCTCAGTGTCATAAGATGAAAAGAAAAAGAATAAGAATAGCTAAATATTTGATTATGACCAAAGAGAGATAATAGGGGATAATAGGGGATAATAGGGGGGGAGAGGTAGTCACTACATAAAACTTCTTAAAAAAATTAAAAAATTTGAATTTTTAAGTTAAATTTTTTAATTAAAGATGACCTATGTTGCCAATTCTTCACTAAACTCTTTAATATTATTTTTTACCACTTCTTCTAGTGAATTTGATTTATTAAATAGGTCTAATTGTCTTTTGCTACTATTGCCATTCTGGCAAATATTTTTAATTATCGATACATGTTTGTTGTAAGATAATTTTTCGCTATAATCTTTTATTTTTTCTAGCCAATCATAAATATCATCTTTGATTGGCTTTGTTGCACCTTCTTCATTAATTATAATATTGCAATTAGTACCATATCTCATTGCTCTGAATTTATTTTGCCTTGCAACCCATCTGGTTGGGGAAGGGATTTTTTCAAGCCATTTAGAATTATCCTCAAGCCAGTTAGCTAGCATATGAATAAATGCAGTAATTGCAACTGCTTCAGATAATTTTGCTGGACAGTCGCATACTCTAATTTCTAATGTGCCAAAAGATGGGCTTGGTCTGATATCCCATAATAAATCCTTGGTTGTTTTAATTGATTTGGATTTAATTAATGAATTATATAATTTTTCAAATTCGTGCCAATTATTAAATGTGTAAGGATTGCCACAAGCTGGGTGTGCTTCATATGTTGTGGGTCTCATGGCATTTAATCCAGTATTATTTCCACACCAAAAGGGAGAGCTCGCAGAAAGGGCAATTAAATGAGGTATAAAATTAAGGAAAAAATTATTAAATTTGATAATTTTTTCTTGATCATTAATGCCAATGTGAACGTGAAGCCCAAAAATATTATTTCTTTTTGCAAGCCATTGATTGACTTCTATTGATTCTTCATATCTTTTACTTTGAGTAATTAATGCTTTATTATAATTTGAAAAAGGATGGGTTCCTGTTGAAGCAAAGCTGATATTCATATCTTTTGTGATACCATGAAGATAATCAATTGAATTAGATAGGTCATCATAAATTTCATTGGCATTGTTACATTTTTTGCTATTAATTTCAAGCATATTGAGAAATATTTCTTGCTTGATTTTTTTATGATATTTTGGTGAGCATTTTTTTATTATCTCATTTGATAATGGCACTAGGTTTAGAGTGCTATTATCAATAATTTGTAATTCAATTTCTGCACCAAGGGTTAAATTTCCATTGGGGCAGAATTTGGTTTCACTTTTATTGCGTGAAAATAATTTTGATAAATTGCCAATAATCATTTAATCTCTTAATAGGTCATTAATAGATGTTTTGGAGCGAGTTTTTTCGTCAACCTGTTTAACTATGACGGCACAATATAATGAAAGATCTTTACTATTTTTGTTGGAATTAACGGATCCTGGAACTACTACGCTATATTTCGGAACTTTGCCATAATATATTTCGCCACTTTGACGATCAATAATTTTGGTAGAGGCGCCAATATAAACCCCCATTGAAATTACACTTCCTTCTTCAACAATAACCCCTTCAGCTATTTCGCTTCTAGCTCCAATAAAGCAATTATCTTCAATTATAACTGGATTTGCTTGAAGTGGCTCTAAAACTCCACCAATTCCTGCTCCACCAGAAATATGACAATTTTTACCAATTTGTGCACATGATCCAATTGTTGCCCATGTATCTATCATTGTGCCTTGGTCAATATAAGCTCCTAAATTAACAAAACTTGGCATTAATACAACATTTTTTTCAATATGAGTAGCATGTCTTACAATTGCCCCTGAAACGGCTCTAAATCCGGCCTTTTTAAAATCTTCACTTTTCCATTTCGTAAATTTCAGAGGAACTTTATCGTAAAAATTTATTGAGTCACCGTGAATTGAGTCATGATGAGATAGATAATTATCATTAAGTCGAAAAGATAATAGAATAGCCTTTTTAACCCATTGATTAACATGCCATTTATTATTTTCTTTGCTGCAAACCCTAATTTGACCCTGGTCAAGCATTTGAAGAGCTTCATAAACAGCAAGCCTTATTGGTTCTTGAGTTTCAATATTTATTTGATCTTTATTTTCAAAGGCTTCTTCGATAATTTTTATTAAATTTTCCATAATTTAAATTAATTGATTACTATTATATTCTATTGTTTTTTGTAATTTATTCATAAATTCTTTTTTATTCAGTCCAGGTTCAATTGGATCCAAAAATTTAATTTTTATGGTACCTTTGCTATTTATTAAACCTTTTTTTGGCCAAAAAGCTCCTGAATTAAGTGCTACTGGAACTACTTTGCTTTTGCAATTTATATATAATGCAGCAATTCCAGATTGATAAGGATATTGATCAATGTTTGATGATATTGGAACTCTTGTGCCTTGAGGAAAAATTACTATTTTTTGGTTATTTTTAAGATATTTTTTTGATTGCTTAATAAGATTCTTAAGAGATTTTGTACCGCCATTGCGGTCAACGCTAATTCCACTCATAATTTGAACAAACCAGCCATAAAATGGAATTTTTAGCAATTCTTTTTTATAAGCATATACAGGTCTATCTAATATTAAATGCATAATTGCTGTTTCCCACATTGATTGATGTTTACAAGCAATAATACATGATTCTTGTGGTAATTTTTCAAGACCAATAATTTGATAATCAACTTGACATATTTTTTTTAAGAAAAATACCAGACAAAAACTCCATATTTTTGCACCATAATCAGCAAGTCTTTTGCTTCTAATGATAAAAGCAGGAGAGAATATAATTGGAATTACTGCCCCAAAAAAAAAGATTAGAAAGTAAAATAAAATTGATCTTATCATTAAATTGGGTAATTATTTATAAATTAAAAGCAAATTACAATGATAATTGCTAGCTAGGTTATTAATTTTATCAATGAATCTAGGATTGTAATTTATGGTGCCGGATGTCGGGTTCGAACTGACGACCTACTGTTTACAAGACAGTTGCTCTACCACTGAGCTAATCCGGCAATAAAATCAATATTTTGAATTTAGGTTAGTTATTAATTTAGTAAAACTCAAGTTTTATTTATGATCATAATGCCTTAAGTATGAATTACTTTATTATATGCATCTAGCACTGCCTCATGCATCATTTCAGACATTGTTGGATGTGGAAAAATAGTGTGCATTAAATCTTCTTCGGTTAATTCTGCCTGCTTTGCAATAACAAATCCTTGGATCATTTCAGTAACTTCAGCGCCAATTAAGTGGGCCCCAAGTAATTCTCCTGTTTTTTCATGAAAAATAACTTTAATTAGACCTTCTACTTTTCCCGATGCAATAGCTTTGCCATTTGCAAGATAAGGAAAGCGTCCAATTTTAACGGGTAAATTCTGAATTTTGGCCTGCTGTTCATTAATTCCTATTGATGCAATTTGTGGATATGAATATGTACAACCTGGAATATTTTCTTTTTTGATTGGGTGTATTTTTTTACTATCATATTTACCAAGAAGGCTGGCAATTTTTTCAGCAGCAATAATTCCTTCATGAGAAGCCTTGTGAGCAAGCCAAGGAGCTGATGCAACGTCGCCAATGGCAAAAATCTTACTATCATTTGTTGCAAGATATTTATCTGTTTTAATGGCTGATTTTTCAAGCTGAACTTTAGTATTTTCAAGACCAATATTGTCACTATTTGCTTCAACTCCGATAGCTATAATTGCTTTTTGTGCTGATATTTGCTGAATTTTATTGTCTATCTCAATATTGGCGATAACTTTATCTTTTAAATTATCGATTGATTTTAGTTTGGCATTAACATGAATTTTGATACCTTGATTAACAAATGACTTATGGGCTTGTTGTGATATCTCTTTATCTTCAACTGGCAGAATATTCTCAGCCATCTCAATTATTGTAACTTCGGTTCCCATATTACGATAAAAAGAGGCGAATTCAACCCCAATAGCGCCACTACCAACGATAATAATTGATTTTGGAAGATTTTCTGGAGTCATTGCTTCACGATAAGTCCAAATATTTTTTGTATCATAAGATATTGAAGGTATTTTACGCGCTTTGGCACCAGTAGCAATAATAAAATATTTAGCTGATATTTTATCAATTTCTTTATTATCTTTAGTTATTGATATATCGTTAGAGGATAAAAATTTAGCGAAACCATCAATAACAGTAATTTTATTTTTTTTCATAAGTCCTGCAATGCCTGTGCTTAATTTTTTTGAAACATCGCGTGATCTTTTTATTATTTTGTTAAAATCAAACTCTGTTGATTTAGCTTTAAATCCATATTGATCAAGATCATGAAGTAGATGATTAATTTCAGAGCATTTAAGTAGTGCTTTGGTTGGTATGCAGCCCCAATTAAGACATATCCCTCCTAGGTGGTTTGCTTCAATAATAGCAACTTTTAAGCCTATTTGCGCAGCTCTAATTGCTGCGACATATCCTCCAGGGCCGGCTCCAATAACACAAAGATCAAAATTATTTTCCATTGTTTTTAATAAATTAATTATTATGATAATATAATCACTATTATATGTAAAAAATCAACAAATTAATTATTAAAATTATTAATTATGCTAGATTCAGTAGGGAAAAAATTGGGGCAAAAATCATTGGAACAAAAATCATTGGGGCAAAAATTTTCTCAGATAGAAAGTTCGTTAAAAATTATATGGGGGTGTCTTTGACATCGACAAGTTAAAACAAGATCTTGAAATTTTAGAGAGCAAATCTTTAGATCCAAAAATATGGGATAATCAAGATATTGCTCAGCAAGTTTTTGCACAAAAATCTGCCATTGAAAATAAGATTAAAAAATATAATAACATAAAAGAAACTCTGGATAATTGTTACGAATATTTTCATCTTTTGCAAGAAGAGCATGACGAATCAATTGTCAAAGATTTAAACAATCAAATTAATCAATTGCAAGATGATGTTTCTAATCTTGAGATTGAGTCAATATTTAATCAAAAAAACGATACAAATAATTGTTTCTTAGATATTAATGCTGGTGCTGGTGGTGCAGATTCCTGCGATTTTAGTGCAATATTAATGAGAATGTATCATAGATTTTGCGATAATCATAATTTTAAAGTTGAAATTATTTCGCTTATTGACTCTGAAGAGGCTGGAATAAGGTCTGCAACTTTAAAAATTTCTGGTATTTATGCATATGGTTGGCTAAAAACTGAAAGCGGGGTTCATAGATTAGTTAGACTTTCTCCTTTTAATGCTAATAATAAGAGGCAAACTAGCTTTGCTTCAATATGGGTATATCCAGAAATTGACGATGATATTGAAATAGAAATCAATGAAAAAGATTTAAGAATCGATACTTATAGAGCTTCTGGTGCGGGTGGGCAGCATGTTAATAAAACTGATTCTGCTGTTAGAATAACCCATCTTCCCACTAATATTGTAGTTCAATGTCAAAGTGACAGGTCTCAAATTAAAAATAGGTCGTCTGCAATTAAAATGCTTAAATCTAGGCTTTATGAATTAGAGCTTAAGAAAAAGCAAGATGAGGCTGAGAAAATTGAATCAGGTAAAACTGATAATAGTTGGGGTCATCAAATAAGATCTTATGTTATGCATCCATATCAAATGGTTAAAGATCTTAGATCATCTCATGAATCGTCAAATATTCAGGCGGTATTTGATGGAGAAATTGATGGTTTTATAAAGTCAAATTTGCAGTTAAAAATTTAATTCATAGCGCTAAAATTGATATAGCTAATTTGATGGTAATTATCGCCATTATCTTATCCTTTAATAAATTAGTTGCAGTTAATAAATAACTATTTAATTTATTCATTGTAATTAATATATCACATAATATGCGTTGCCCATTTTGTTCAAGTGAAGATACACAAGTTAAAGATAGTAGAATTTCTGATGATAAAGAATCAATTAAAAGAAGAAGATATTGCGGCTCATGTGGTTCTAGATTTACTACCTTTGAAAGAGTTCAATTAAGAGAAATATTAGTTATTAAAAAAAATGGTGAGAAAAAAATATTAGATCCAGAAAAGCTAAAAAGATCAATTGAAACATCTGTTAGAAAAAGGCCAGTTAATGAAATGCAGGTTGATAAATTAGTCAATAATATTATGCGCCAGCTAGAATTGCATCATGATACTGAAATTTCTTCTGCAAAAATTGGTGAGATGGCTTTAAATGCATTAGAGAGTTTGGATAAGGTGGCCTTTGTTCGCTTTGCCTCGGTTTATAAAAATTTTGATAATATGGATGATTTTCAAGATTTTGTAAAAAAAATTGTTCAAACATAGAATTTAGACATGAAAAATTTTTTAGAATTTTATATAGAAAATCAGATTGATGAAATTTTGTCAGTAAAATCGATAAATCGCTTTGAAGAGTCAAGAAAATTAAAATCCCTTAAAAATAAGAATTCAGCTATTGATAATGTGGTTAATAGTAATTTACCTAATAAAATTATCAGTAAAACTATTCCACAAAATCAGATATCAAATGATAATAAAACTGCACAAAATAATTTTATAAAACCTGTTTTTTCAACATCTGAGGCGGTTAGTAATTTAGCTCAACGATTTCAAAATGACAATATTATGAATGATAAATCTTATAAATCTCTTAATGAAATAGTAAAACAAGCTCAACAATTAGCAAAAAAGGCTGATAATATTGAAGAGTTAAAAAAAATAGTACAAAATTTTGATGGGTGTAATTTAAAAAAGATGGCGAGTAATACGGTTTTTTGCGATGGTAATCCAAACTCAAAAATAATGATAATAGGAGAGGCGCCAGGAAATAATGAAGACCTTAAAGCCATTCCATTTTGTGGAGATTCAGGAATAATGCTTGATGCCATGTTTAATGCAATTAATATGAATAGAGTCACAGATTATTATATAACTAATGTAATTTTTTGGCGCCCACCAGGAAATAGAAGGCCAACCCAGGAAGAATTGGCAATATGTCGACCATTTGTTGAAAGGCATATTCAATTAATTAACCCAAAAGTTATTATATTAGTTGGCGCAACTGCAATGAGTGCTATTTTAGATAAAAATGACCCAATTAGTAAAATTCGTGGGCAATTTATTGATTTTGCTCCAGATTTTCTAAAAAATAAAACCAAGTTATTTGTTATTTTTCATCCATCATATTTGATGAGACAACCCATGAAAAAGAAAATAGTATGGCAAGACATGTTAAAATTAGAACAATTTATTTTAAAAAATTAATAAATGGACAATAAAAATTTATTACCAGTTGGTTTCTACGATTTAATTTTTGACGAAGCGCAAAAGCATTATCAAATCTCTCATAATATTATTAGCTATTTACTTAAGCAAAATTATCAATTAATCAAGCCTTCATTATTTGAATTTTCGTCATCTCTTAAAGCTAGTGATAAAGAAAATTCTTTTACAACTCTAGACTCGATTTCTGGAAAAAACATATCAATACGCTCAGATATTACGTTGCAAATTAGAAGAATTGTTGCCACAAGGCTTAAAAATCAAGAATTTCCCTTAAAATTATGTTATATTGGTGATATATTGAAAGTTAAGAGTGAGAATTTACATGGTAAAAGACAGCAAACGCAAATTGGATTTGAAATTATAGGGTCTAAAAATAGTAATAGTGAATTTAATATAATTCAAAATTTAATTGAAATTTTGAATATGATAAAAATTAAAGAATTTTATTTTGATTTTACTTGGCCAAATTTTTTAGATTTAATTCTAAAAGAGATAAATGCTAATAATAATGCTTCTCTTAAAAAAGCTATTTTGCAAAAAAATATCAGCAAAATCATAGAGCTTTCGCCAAAATATTCTAATATTTTACAAAAAATAGCAAGATATAATAAATTGTCGGATATTTTTTTAGATATTAAAAATAATTTTAAGTCCAGAGAGGTTGTAAATCAATTGGCAAAAATAAAAAAACTTTCAGACTTCTTTATAAAAAATTATCCTCAAATTCAAATTAGCTTTAATTTATTCGGCAATAATGATAGTTCTTATCATCAAGATATATATTTTGAAATATATCGCAATAACTTATCATTGCCAATTGTAAAGGGTGGTAAATATAAAATAATTAAACATCAGCAATCTATTCAGGCAATTGGCGCAACAATATATGCTAACAATATATAGCAAGATTTACGTTAAGAAATTAATTATTATATAATCTAAAAAATTTATATATTTGCTATATTGGATTTTCTAATGCATCTAGCTATTTATAGATATAGCAAAAATTAAATTTCTTTATTATTTCACAGATGTCTTTAATCGTTACAGCTAGTTATTAGCTTATTTGCATGATAATAATAAGTCTGTGTAAAAAAATTACACATAATTTTTATTTTACAAAAATAAATTAATTTCATTTAATTGCTTCAATTTTTTTTGTATAGTCTTTTTTATAGATTTTTTAATCTCTAGCCAAATCTTATTTTCATATATATTTACATAAAATTATATATTAATATAAATAAATTACGATTCTATAAAGTAAAATTTGGTATTTTAACAATTTAATATAATAAAAAATGAGTCAATTATTAAAAGAATTAGAAGAAAATTCTGAATTACTTGAAAAAGGTAGGGAAATGCTGTATAGGTCGCAAACTTTTTTTGACAATTCAGAGCTACCCAAAGGTGTTGCGAAGGACCTAACCAAAAAACAACAAGCTGATATTGGTGTAGATTTTGACAATTCAGAGCCACCCAAAGGTGTTGCGAAGGACCTAACCAAAAAACAACAAGCTGATATTGGTGTAGATTATGTGAGATGCGTCGTTGAATATCTTGCCAAGCCTATTGATTTAACAGGATTATCCGATGAAAAAAAAGAAGATGAGCAAGAAAGTGAAAAAGAAAAATACCGTAGATTAAGATATAAATTAAAAAAAGATTTACTATCAATTATACAAAAAAATAATAAGGTATCTGAGCGAGTTATTGATGATTCTCAATCTGTTTTTAATAAAGAAAAATTATCAGATTACAAAAAAATAGTTGAGTCATATTTTAATAATCCTGAATCTAGAAAAGAGTTTCAAAATTCTTTGCAAAATTTCTTATGCACATTTATTAACAATGATTATCAATTAACTATTGAAGAAGGTGCTGAAGAAGTTAAGGTATCATTTAAAGAAGCACGTGATCAGGTTCGTGAAAAAGTAATTAGTGAAGCTTTCAATAAATTGATTACTGATACAGCGGGTGCAGATCTTAAAGTAGTCGAGAGAGAATTAAAAAAAGCAATAGATAATAAAAAAAATAAATTAAATGGTCTCAGTGAAATGCTGGAAAAGGGTGACGAAGCATTGGAAAGAATTGCAACAGGTAAAAGCCAATCACTTTTAGCAGAAATATTAAAAAACAACAGAGAAAAGCTTGAGAAAAGTGTGGTACGGAAAGCTTCATGTGCTAGCTTGCTACCTTCTTGTTTTCGCCCATCTGTAGATGATGATCCTAAGGCTACTGACTGCAAAAAGCCAGGCGGTGATAGAATAGAAGGTGATGATGACAAAGGTAAGAAGGGAGAAGGTGAAGCTGATCAAGATAAGAGTGGTGACTTTGCAAGATCACAATCTGCACCTGGGTCTCTTCAAGTTACTGGTACAGATAGTAAAGCTGGTAGTGCTCAAAGTAAATCGGCTCCTCCAATTATTGAGTTTGAAGGTTGTAATGAAAAAGGGAGTGATGGTGTTTCAAAAATTAGCAATAGTCGATCAATTTCTTCAGGTAGTGGTCATGTTGTTGGTCAAGAAGAGGGCTCAGCAATACCAGATGATTTGGTTCCTTTTGATGGTTTGGATGAAAGTCCAAGAAGTTCTAAAGGTGAAGATGGTGGTATGAAGAAAGAGGATGCAGCAGCAGGTGTTGGTGGTTGGCATGTGAGTGATAAGGGGGGTATTTCTAGATCAAAGGCTAGAAGTCAATCTCCTGTAGATTATCGGGGTGGGGCTAGTAATATAGAAGCTTCTAGTTCCCCTGGTCAATCAAATTCTCTAGGCGGTGATAGAGGAGAAGGTGATGATTTGGAAGCTATAGATGTTCAACTAAATTCTCCAGGCAGTGATGCTGGTGATGGTCAAAAAAAAGGTACGACTTTTGATGTTTTGGATGAAAGTTCAAGAAGTTCTAATGGTAAAGATGGTGTTATGAATAATGAGAGTTCTTTTGCGGATCCTAATCCTTCAAGAGCTAGTGAAGAAAAGGCTCCTGATACGCCTGGCACGCAATTTTCTAGGAGATCACAAGCTCAAAGGGTTGAAGCAGAGGCTGGTGTTGGTCGGAATTAACAGCTTGTGCTATTAATTTTGTCAATAGGAGCTAACACTTATATAAGCGTTAGCTCTTGGTCTTATAGTGAATATTTTAATTGTAACAAGATATGAAAAGTGATTGGACACAAGAAGAACAGAATGATAAAAAAATAGAGAATGAGATAAAAGTAGCACAAGAGTTATCGAATCTAATGAATCTTCAAAGTCCGCCACAATCTCCAAGAAAACCAGTTAATGTTGAAGAACCAAGTGATTACGCAGGGGAGCTTCCGCCTGAACCTAATACCAACATTCATCTTTACATATACTATTATAGGTTTTAAAATATAGTTTTATTATTAACTTAACTTTAAGATTATGGTAAAAACTATTATTTCAGACAGAACTTATTTTATTGCCCAGAAAGAATTGCGAAAGTT
>JAUROA010000037.1 GCA_030835745.1 Alphaproteobacteria bacterium | reverse complement strand
TTACTTGTTAAATTTGTAAAAAAACAAAAACCATTTTGATCAAATTTTTTGAGCAATACCATTCTTAATGAAGGCTGATTATCATTATTAATTGTAGCAATAGACATTGCAGTTGGCTCAGCTATTTTTTTGCATGATTTAGCCTCATTCATCCACTGTTTAAATTTGTTAAATGGCACTGAATTTGAACAATAATTTGACTCAGATTTTTTCATAATTAAAATTAATTCTAATTAGTAATTAACAACTGTCAAATAGCTAATATAATGACAAATTTATTTAGATTTGCTCTTGTAATATTTATAATATTTTTACTTATAAGACCAATTAATTTTTTTTGCAACAAATCTAATATCTGCCAGGAAATAAATATTGCTAAATATATTCCAGCATTTTTTTTAGGAAATGATCCATTAAATATTAACTTTATCACAAAAAATAATAACCCCAATATCTTATTTGAAGCTCAAAAAAAAACCATAGCAACTGTTACTGGTGAAAAAAATATAGTTAAATTTAATATCAAAAATATTTCACAAAAAAATAAAACCATTAAATTCAAAATAAAATATAATGCCCAACCCACAGAATATTCAAAATATATAAAATTACATAAATGTTTATGCAGTATGTCTTTCAAACTTAAGCCTGGTCAAGAAAAAAATAGTGAAGTAATTTTTTCAATTAAAAATAATTTTAATAAAATTATAAAAAATAATAATAAAAATAATATTGATCTTATTTATGAATTAATTGAAAGTTAAATTTTTAAAACCAAATATAAACTTATCAATAATTTCAAATTTTTTTAAAAAATTCATAATAAGCCTTAGCTCAATTAACAAGTAATGAAAAAAATCAAAAAATTATCTAAAATTATCATTATATTATCAGCAATTTCACTTTTGCTTTTATTCATTATAGCAACTGCAATATTTAATCACTACTCCAAAGATTTGCCAAATTATCAGCAATTAAAAGAGTATAAGCCCATGATAACAACAAGAATTTATGCGGCAAATGATACGCTGATTACTGAATTTTCTAAAGAAAAAAGAATTTTTATTCCGATTGAACTTATTCCAAAAAATGTCATAAGCGCCTTTTTAGCAGCAGAAGATTCTAATTTTTACAACCATCCTGGAATTGATATCAAAGCCATAATTAGAACAGCTTATAATAATATTGTTTCTTCTTTAAAGAATAAATCAAATTTAGGAGGCGCTTCAACAATCACACAGCAAGTTGTCAAAAATTTTTTACTTACCAGAGACAGAACTATTGAACGCAAAATAAAAGAAGCAATATTAGCAATTAGGATGACTCAAAATTTTACCAAAGACCAAGTTATTGAGTTATATTTAAATCAAATATATCTTGGATCTGGCTCTTATGGAATTGCAGCTGCTGCAAAAAGCTACTTTAACAAATCAATTAATAATCTTGAAATTGAAGAAATTGCTTTACTAGCAACATTACCTAAAGCTCCTTCAAAATTAGACCCAAGGAAAAATATCGAAAAAGCAAAAATAAGACGAGATTGGGTTATATCACGAATGGTTTATGAAGGTTTTATTACTCCAATTGAAGGAGAAATAGCAACACAAAAACCAATTATCCTAACCGATAATATCGATAGCACAATTACTCAGGCAAATTTTTTCGCTGACGCAGTTAAGAAAAAATTAAGCGAAATGTATGGCTCTGATAATGTTTTTGAAGATGGAATTTCAGTTAAAACAACACTTAATCCTCAATTGCAAAAAATTGCGCAAAAAGCTTTGCAAAGGGGCTTAGAAAATTATGATATGAAACATGGATATCGTGGTCCAATTTCTAATATTGACGTTACAAATAATTGGCATGAAAATCTTCAATCTTTTGAAATTAACAAACTATATAATAAAGATTGGATTAAGGCTGTAATATTAGAAATTAATGATGATAAAGCCTATATTGGCACCATAAATAATAATAAGGGTGTAATATTACTTGAGAATGTAAAATGGGCACAAAAATATATCAATATCAATGAAAAGGGTCCTGAGCCTACAAAAATCCATGAGATTTTTGCAATTGGCGACTTAATATTAGTTGCAGAAAGTCGCAATAAATTAATCAATAACAAGGATTGCTATGATTCAGAAATTGATAATATTGATCAAAATTGCCTATTATCATATGACCTTAAACAAATTCCTGAAGTTAATGGCGCTTTTATTGCCATGGATCCACACAGTGGAAGAATTTTGGCTATGTCTGGAGGTTATATAGATGCTAAAAACCAATTTAATAGAGCAACTCAAGCCTATCGCCAAACTGGATCAACCATGAAAACTTTTGGATATCTTTCAGCTCTAGAAAATGGCTTTACACCAGCATCAATAATTATGGATGAAGAAATATCTCTTGATCAAGGCCCAGATTTACCACCCTATAAACCAACCAATTACTCTGGCAAATTTTTTGGACCAACAACTCTTAGAACAGGTCTAGAAAAATCTAGAAATGTTACAACAGTTAGATTAGCGCAACAAGTTGGTCTTGATAAGGTTGCTCAAACAATCAAAAAATTTAAACTCAGTGATAATCCCGAAGAAATTTATTCACTAGTTTTGGGATCAAGTGAAACAAATCTTATCAAAATTGCTACTGCATATTCAATGATTGTAAATGGCGGAAAAAATATCGAGCCACAAATGATTGAAAAAATCCAAGATCGCAATGGCTTAATAATTTACAAAAGAGATAATAGAATATGTAATGATTGCATTATTGATGATATGCAAAGCGAAAATATTGGCGTTCCTTTTATTGACGACGATAAAGATCAAATAATTGATGCTGCAACTGCTTATCAAGCTACCTACATGTTACAAGGAGTTGTTGAAAGAGGCACGGCCAGAAGAGCGAGGCAAATTGGTAAAATTGTTGGTGGCAAAACTGGAACAACTAATAATTCTATTGATTCTTGGTTTGTTGGTTTTACACCAGATCTTGTGGCAACTGTCTATGTGGGCTATGATTCCCCAAGAAGTCTTGGAGAGAAAGAAACTGGCTCAACTATTGCATTACCAATTTTTATTGATTTTATGAAAAAGGCATTAAAAGATAAACCTTCAACCCCTTTTAGGACACCAAATAGTGTCAAATTTATAAAAATTGATCGCAATAATGGTGAAGTTGCAACTCCTAAAACACCACAGGAAAATATCTTTTTTGAAGCCTTTAAGCTATCTGACAATATAAAAAGAGAAGATGAATATGAAAAAGAAGATCAAAATAATAAAAATGACGATAACTTTTTTGACAATCAAATTGAAGATGATTCGCCTCTTGGAATTTATTAAATTATGTATAGTTATTAAAGAACAGCACCATCAATTATTTTAAATTTTTAAGCCATATTCAACTTCTTCGAATATTGAGGTCTAACCCAATTTGACATTGACATCATTCAAAAAATATGATATAATTTATCATACTATTTTAATATAAAGCATTATAACAACCAAAATATTTGATATTGTTGAAAATGTTATGATATGGTATGATGGTTTTTCTTTGATTAAATTTATGCGATAATGTCATTATCAAACCAAACAAAGATATTACAGAGCTGTAAAAACCACTACTTGATCTAACAGGCAGTGCTGTATAAAATAATATTTTCCTGGATAATCATCGCTATCTTGTTTTACAGGAATTAATTACTCAAGGACTTCGACATTGCTTTAACTGCGTTAAAAGATTAGTACTAACCCGTTTATAAAGCATTTTAAGTTAACATCCTGCACTCCCAGACAAAGATTAATCTTATATTATTTTGCTGTGTATTTCATATTATTTTTATTATTGAGAGTAATTGATAATTAGCTAATATTTTAGTTTTTGCTACTTTATTTGTCTTTAATTTATTTTTGATTAAATATTACTAAAAATTACTATTTACATCAATAGTATTAAGGTGTAAAGTTATATTAACATTAATAATTAATTTCTCTAATTTAGATAAATTTGGGTTTTTAAAGTTTATAGCAAAATATTAATTTAATTTTAATTTTTTAGTAAATGTGCGGTATTGTTGGAGTTATTGGCAGCCATCAATCTATTGATCTAACTCTAGAGGGTCTTGAAAGACTGGAATATAGAGGCTATGACTCAGCTGGAATTTGTGCAATAAAAAATAATCAATTTAACATTATTAAAGAAAAAGGCAAAATCAAAAATCTTAAAAACTCGATAAATAATAATAAGATATCTTCAAATGTTGCAATTGGGCACACCAGATGGGCCACCCATGGAATACCAAATCAAATTAATGCTCACCCACATAATTCTAATAATTTTTGTGTAGTTCATAATGGTATTGTTGAAAATTATCAAGAACTTAAGAAAAAACTAAATCGCAAAAAATCTATTTTTCTTAGCGACACTGATACTGAAGTAATACCTCATCTAATTGAATTCTACTTTAAGAAAGAAAATGATATCAGAAAAGCAATCATTAAATCATGTAATGACATTATTGGCACATATGCAATTGCAATTCTTGATAAAAACCAACCAGATAAACTATATATTGCCAAAAAAGGATCTCCGCTAATATTAGGAATAAATGACGATGTTAAATTTATTTCTTCAGATTACTTAGCATTTAGTAAATATTGCAATAAAATCGTAACATTTGAAGATAATGATTATGCTGAAATTAGCGCTGATAAAGTAACAATATTTGACCAAAATAATAAAAATATTATTCGTAAAGCAAAAATATCAAATCTAAATAATAAAAACATTACCAAGGATGGCTATGATCATTTTATGCTAAAAGAAATATATGAGCAGCCTCGAGTAATTGAAGAAACTTTACAAACCTATATAAATCTTAGTAATAATACAATAAACCTTACTAATTACAAATTTACAATATCTGCCATTAACTCAATATCAATAATTGCCTGTGGCACCTCTTTCTATGCTGGCTATATTGCTAAATATCTTATTGAAGAATTAGCGCAAGTTAAGGTAAATATTGAAATTGCTTCGGAATATCGTTACAGCAAAATTATTAAGGATAAAAAAAATTTAGCGATTTTTATATCGCAATCTGGAGAAACTGCTGACACTCTTGCTGCTCTAAAATATGCCAAACAAAATAAACTTAAAACATTGTCATTTGTTAATGTTGCTCATAGCTCAATTGCTAAAATTTCTGATAGCGTTATTAGAACATTAGCTGGCCCTGAAATTGGAGTTGCTTCAACTAAAGCATATAGCGCACAAATTGCAGCCTTATATTTATTTGCTCTTGATTTCGCATTTAAGAAAAACAAAATCAACAACACTCAATTATCCAACCTTATTGATAATATTTTTGAATGCGGCATAAGAATGCAAAACATTTTAGAAGATAATGCCCTAAAAAACATTAAATTAATTGCTAAAAAAATAGCAAAATCACAAAATGCACTATTTATTGGTCGCGGATTATCATATATAAATTCACTTGAAGCGGCCCTTAAGCTTCGAGAAATTTCATATATCAACTCATATGGTATAGCAGCTGGCGAGCTAAAGCATGGCACAATTGCTCTTATTGATAAAAAGCTACCAGTAATAGTAATTGCACCTCGTAATCCAAATAATGATTTATTTGAAAAAACTTTTTCTAATGCCAGTGAAGTAAATGCAAGAAACGGTAAAATAATTGCCCTAAGTGATAAAATAGGAATTAAAAAATTTAGAAAAATAACATCTCAAATAATTGAAATACCTCAAATTAATAACTCAATTGAAGAAATATTATTACCTATAATATATCTCCAATTATTAGCATATTATTGCGCCTTATATAAAGGAAATGATATTGACCAACCAAGAAATCTTGCCAAGTCAGTTACTGTTGAATAAATTTATTAATCTTAAAAATTACAATAGACTCAAATAACATCATTTTAACAAAAAAAGAAATATTATGGCATAATAGTGCCTAATTTGTTAAATCATATTATTGAATCTAACTATTTTTTAATACAGAAAATAATGACTTAACCAGGCCTTTTGGCTTATCGTGAGATTGATTATTTTTATATCTTTTTTTGTGATATCTATTTTTTCTATAGTTTTTTCTATTATTATTTTCCTGATAATCATTATTAGATGAATGATCTTTATAGAAATCTTTTTCAAAATTACTTCTATTAACCTGTCCTGACTCTATTTTCATTTCTATTTCTCTGGATTCATCTTCAGATAAGCCCTTTCGCTTCTTAATTTGAAAACCACTAACTCCAACCTCGTCATGACAATGCATAAAGATATGAATACCATAATTTTTTTCAGTCTCAACAATTTCATTTCTTTTAAAATTCATCATATATGAAATTGTCTGAGGTGAGGTATAGATATATATTACATTGGCCTGCTTGTCATTACATGCATGCCTAATTGCTCTTAAAATACTAACAGCGACAATTTCAACTGATCTTACAAAACCTGTGCCAGAGCAGTTTTTACAAGGCTCAGTGATTGACTCAAAAAAGCTTGCTGCCAGCCTTTGTCGCGACATTTCTAAAAGGCCAAAAATACTTATACGACCAAGCTGTATTCTAGCCCTATCATCTTGTAATTCGTCTCTTAATGCTCTTTCAATATTGCGACGATTCTTAGCATCGCTCATATCGATAAAATCAATAACAATTAAACCAGCTAAATCTCTTAAACGTAATTGTCGTGCAATCTCTTTTACTGCTTCGAGATTAGTATTAAGAGCCATATCTTCAACCGCACTATCTTTGGTTGATTTACCAGAATTAACATCTATGGCTACTAAGGCTTCAGTATGATCAATAACAATAGAACCTCCTGATTTAAGGTTTATCTCTTTATCATAAAGCTCATTAATTTGCTGCTCAACTCTTAAGCGATTAAAAATTGGCACGCGATCATTATATAGCTTAATATTTTTACAAGGTTCTGCTATGCTTAATTTAGCAAAATTTAGTACAGATTCATAAGCCTCTTCTCCTTCTATAATAACTTCTTTTGTATTTTCATCATAGATATCTCTAATGGATTTTCTAATTATGTCATCTTCAGCATGAATAAATGTTGGTGACTTTGACTTTTCAACAACTTCTTGAATTGTTGACCATAATTTTTCAAGATATTCATAGTCTCTTTTAATTTCTTCTGCTTTTTTACCAACCCCAGCAGTTCTAATTATAACTGATCTTGAATTTGGCACGTCAAGTTCTTTGATAATTGAACGTAAATGCTTTCTATCTCTAAAATTCTCAACTTTTTTTGAAACTCCGCCCTTATTGGGAGTGTTAGCCATTAAAACACAATATTTTCCAGCAATTGAGATATAGCTTGTCATTGAAGCACCTTTATTACCTCTTTCCTCTTTGGTAACTTGAACTAATATAAATTGATTTGGTTTAATGACGTCTTGAATGTTAAACTTTTTATGAATCGTGCTAATATTACCACGGTAATTTTCTGTCTCATCTTCTACCGAAAATGAACCAGTGACAATTGAATCTTGAGCAGTATCATCTTTTTTAACGATGTTATCCTCTTCAAATTCATCATCATCCTCCTCATTATTATTTTCAATATTATATGATTCAAATAGCTTTTGCTTTTCTTCGTCTGTAATAGAGTAATATTGGGGATGAATATCAGAAAAAGGTAAGAATCCGTGCTTTTGCGATCCATAATCAACAAAACATGCCTGCAAAGAAGCCTCTACTCTGATAATTTTGGCTAAATAAATATTGCCTTTTAGCTTTTTTATTGATAAAGCCTCTCGATTAAAGTCTTGCAATATTCCATTTTCTAAAACTGCAACCCTCTTTTCTTCTTGATGTGCAGCATCAATTATAATAGTTTTTTTCATAAATTTGTAAATTCTTATTATTTTTCATCAAATTTTTTTAAAATAGCAAATAATCTTATAGTTTAATCATTAATTATAAAATCTAAAAAGGAAAGATTATATTTTAAAATATTTGCGAGATAAGACCTTTGTTTAAAAATATAAAACATCTAAGCATCTTGGAGCCAGATCCTAATTCTAATGGGATTAAGTTCTATTTATCAATAACCATAAAGAAATTTTTTTTTGACCCAACCTAATTTGTCATTAATTTCAATCTTACACCAATCATCCAAACATTTAACGAAATTACCAATTACATTATTTTCTAATTTATATATTATTCTTGATTTATCATTTTGCTTGCTATGCATTGCTACATTTTCTTTGGTTGTCCTAACCATTAATGTTCTATTTTTGCTTAGTAAATTTTTACTGATCCAGCCAGTTTGCCCGTCATAATCTCTGATTTCATTCCAATTATCATATTCATTTATTACTGTTAATGGTATTGATCGTAATTTATAAGTAAATTTTACAGGATAAATTGTGCTAGGACCTGATCTTACATTGGTTTTTGATGAGCGTAAAGACACAAAATAGCTATTATTTGAACTGGCATAAATCTTGGAAGTAAAAAAAAATGTGGTAAAAAAATATATAAAAATAAATGTAAGTAATGAAATTATTTTATGATTTTTTATCATTATTAAAGTAATTTTTATTTAAATTAACTTGCTTTGACCTGGCAATTGCCGTATTTTTATCATTAATATTTTTATTGATAACACTCCCAGCTCCTACCATAACATCGTGACCAATTTCAATTGGAGCTATTAAGGAAGAATTAGAGCCAATAAAACTATTTTTACCAATTTTTGTTTTAAACTTTTTTTTGCCATTAAAGTTACATGTTACAACTCCAGCACCAATATTGGAATTTTGGTTAATTTCACTATCGCCAATATAAGATAAATGACTAATTTTAACATTTTTAGCAATTTGAGACTTCTTAATTTCTACAAAATTGCCAATTTTACAACTATCTTCAATTAATGTTTCAGGCCTAATTCTGGCAAATGGTCCAATATTTGAATTACTACCAATTTTGGCCCCAACTATATGGCTAAATGAATTAATAATAACATTATTTTCAATTTCAACATCATTACCAATATAATTATTAGGATATATTACGCAATTTTTGCCAATTTTTACATCATAAGCAAAGAAAGATGATTCTGGATTGATTATTGTAACTCCCTGCTTCATTAATTTATGGCTTATTATTTTTTGTGCTATTTTTTCAACATTGGCTAATTCTATTTTATCATTAACTCCAACAACCTCATTGCGATCAATAATTTGATAGCTACATTTGTAATTATTTTTGTTAGCAATTTCAATTAATTGAGTTAAATAATATTCTTTAGAAGCATTATTATTATCAATTTTAGAGACTAATTGCGCTATATTTTCTGCTAGAATAGCAATTATACCAGAATTGCAAATATTGACTTTTTTTTGAGCTTCATCAGCGTCTTTAAATTCTATTATTTTTTGTAAAAAATTATTATCATCAATAATAAGACGACCATACATATTTGGTTCATTATCTTCAAAAGCTGCAACGCATATTTGATGATTATCTAATTTTGTAATTAAGTTATCAATTGTTTGGCTACTAACTAAAGGGGTATCTGCATATAGAATAATGATTTTTTGACCCAAATCTTGCTGTTTGATATTTTGCAATGCAATCTTAAGAGCGTGACCCGTTCCAAGCTTTTCATGCTGAATAATAAAATTAAGATTTAAATCACTATGATATTGCTTAATATCATCGCGATATTGCATAGTTTCGCTTGATGAGATAATATTAATATTTTTTGGTTTTAATATTTTAGCATTATTAATAACATGATTTATCATTTCACAACCTGCAACCTTGTGCATAACTTTTGGTAAGTCAGATTTCATTCTAGTGCCCTTACCAGCCGCTAAAATAATAACAGAAAGTGAATTATTAGACATTTACTAGTTAGTTATTTTTTTTATCAACTAGCATATTTTTAGATACCCAAGGCATCATAGTTCGAAGCTTTTGCCCCACCTCTTCTATTTGATGATTAGCACCATTATTTCTGAGCTTGTTAAAATTAACTTTGCCATTACCATTTTCTGACATAAATTCTTTAACAAATTGCCCTGACTGAATTTCAGTTAAAACCTTTTTCATTTCTGCTTTTACAGCATCATTTGCAATTCTTGGACCCCTAGTTAAGTCTCCATATTCTGCAGTATTAGAAATTGAATAACGCATATTAGCAATTCCGCCTTCATAAATAAGGTCAACAATTAATTTCATTTCATGCAAACATTCAAAATAAGCCATTTCAGGAGCATATCCTGCTTCGACTAATGTTTCAAAGCCATTTTGAATTAATGCGGTTAAGCCACCACATAATACCGCCTGCTCACCAAATAGATCAGTTTCACACTCTTCTTTAAAGGTTGTTTCAATAATACCAGATCTGCCGCCGCCAACAGCGCTAGCATAAGATAAAGCAATATTAAGAGCATTTCCTGACTTATCTTGAGCAACTGCAACCAAGCATGGGACGCCTCCACCCTTGATATATTCTCCTCTAACAGTGTGACCAGGACCTTTTGGCGCAACCATAAAGACATCTAAATCTGACCTTGGCTTAATGAGCTCAAAATGAATATTTAAACCATGCGCAAACATAATTGCCGCACCCTGTTGCAAATTTTGCTCTAAATCATTTTTATAAATTTCAGCCTGTAACTCATCAGGTGTTAATATCATTACTATATCAGCCCATTTTGCTGCATCCTTATTATTCAAAACTTCAAAATTTGCATTTTGAGCCTTTGGAATTGAAGGAGAATTATCTCTTAAAGCTATTTTAACTTCACTTACACCACTATCTCTTAAATTTTGAGCATGAGCATGAGCCTGAGATCCATAGCCTATAATGGCAATTTTCTTGTTGCGAATAATATTAATATCAGCATCATTATCGTAATATACTTTCATTTTGTTAATTGCTATTTGATTTATTAAAATATTAATATCAATATTAAATAACAGCTTTAGTCAATGTCAACAAACTTATTATTTAATGATTAAATTATTAAAAACTTTTAAATTTATTTTATTAATTAATCTATTATTTTTATATAAAATTAACGCTCATGCGCAAATTACAAAAGCAGAAAATAAAAATGATAAGTTTAAAATTAAATCTAAAATAATTAATGAAATAAACTATATAGATAACTACAAAACAACCAAAGCAAGCTCCAACTTTCACGAGGCTAATTTTAAAGTTAGACAATATAGTAATTTTTATTTTAATAAAAAATTCTTTGTCAAAACATACATAAAAGGTCAAAAAGAAGATAATCCCAACACACCAAATAGCAAAAATAGATATTTCGATAATTTTGCCCTCTATCTTAGAGAAATTAACATTAATTACCAATTAAATGATAATTTATTATTTAAGGCTGGTAAAATGAACTTATATTTTGGCAAAGCCTGGAAATGGCAAAGAGGAATAATGTCTCATAAATTAGCCAAAAATTACCAACAATCAGAAAAAATTGGTTTTTTAACTAAATATTCATATGGCAATGAGCAGTTAAATGGTAAATATAATTTCAATTTTGCAATATTTCAAGATGATGATAAATATCTTGATAACTCAATTATAACCAACAGGGTCAATGATAAAATTAAATCTCAATCTGGATTAAAGTCATATTTATTTACGGTTAATATTAATTTTGACTTTGGCGAAAAATATAATAGTAAAGAATATCTGCAATACCATTTTGGCATGGTTAATAAATCGCTGACTAATAAAAATAATATTGATAAAATAAAGCTGAGTCACCAAAAATCATATGCTGCAGGTTTTAATTATCATATACCTATTTACTATAATTTTAATATAGATACTTTATATGAATTTGTAAAAATTGACAATCTTGACGGCAATAAACATATTAGTGAAAAATATCACAGCATAAATAATATAATAAATTTATATAATAATTTCCAATTAACATTTGCCAAAACATGGCTTAACACTAATAATAAAATCTTATCAAATTCCAGCAATAAATTAACCGAGATAAGTGCTGGATATAATTTTAACAATAGTAAATTCTACGATAATCTTATAATCAAAGCTGGATATAACCTTTTTGAAGAAAAATATCTTACAAAACTATATCGTAAAAATAGCTATTTATTTCTAATAAGATATATGAAAAATTATTAATTTACTAAAATGTAAATTTTTGCTATAATATATATTATATAAATTTTTTTTGATATTATGACTTTATCAAATGATAAATTACTACTAGCTATACCAAAAGGAAGAATTTTGGCTGGTCTTGAACAAATATTTAAAAATATAGAATTCAAGATTGAAGATAGCTTCTATCAAGACTCTACAAGAAAGCTAATTTTCAAAACCAATATCAAAAATATTGAAGTTATCAAGGTCAGATCATTTGATGTTGCAACGTTTGTAGAATATGGAGGCGCTGATATAGGAATTGCCGGACTTGATGTTATTGAAGAATTTAATTCAGAAGAAATATATCGTTTAATTGACCTAAATATAGGAAAATGCCGCCTATCAATTGCAAGTTGTAAGGACATCTTGGATTTACAAAATATCAATAAAATCAAAGTAGCCACAAAATATGTCAATCTTACAACAAAATTTTTTAATCAATATGGTATTCAAGCGCAAATTATTAAATTAAATGGCGCAATTGAAATTGCTGCCAAAATTGGTTTAGCAGATTATATTATTGACCTAGTGGATACTGGTAAAACATTAAAATCTAATAATATGATAGAAAATATGAAAATTCTAAAAGTCAGCTCATATTTAATTGCTAATAAGGCTGCCTTTATACAAAAAAATAAATCTATTAATGATTTTGTAACTAATTTTTTAAAAATAGATATTGAAAATTAAGTTAATTTTAAAAAAGTTTTTTATCACCATATTATCACTTATAATCATTACAACCCAAACATCCTCTTACGCTCTTGCAAAAGGTTTATTTTACGATAGCCCTAGAAATTACGATGGAGCAAAATTTGATATCAACGATCCAGAGACACATAAAGGAAGTTCATATGTAGATGGTAAATGTAATTCAGGAAATTTAACTATTTTTGATCCAGCAGCAAGAAGTATTGACACCAATATCGATCAAGGAAATGATCATTGCATTGCATATATTGCAACATTTGCATCAATATTAGCCCTACAGGGTTTAGCTGTTGATTTGACTTGTGTCCAAGATCCTATCTTTGCAATTCCAGGAATACCATCGCCACCTGTTATTCCAATTGATATAACAACCCAAGCACTAAAAGGTATTGCCGGTACATTAAATTGCGCCAAAAGAAGTGCTGAAGCTGCAGCATTAACTGCTTTAAATCCAGGAAGCGGTCTTGGAGTGGCTGCAACACAATCAGCAGCAAGATGCTGCACTGCATCTGCAGTGTATGGCATTACACTAAGTGCAGCATTATCATCCCTTGCCATAATATATGGTGTTGCAGCCTCGGAATCAAAAAGAGCAATCATTTGCGGGTCAGAATGGAATGGTTGGAAAGACAATGAAAATGAGAGAGAAGGTGAGGTTAGTAAAAATAATGCTGTTGAAGATAGAGGACCTTATCAAAAATGTATTTTAAATTTATTTAATAGTAATAGTAAAAATCTAGAATTAAACAAGATAAGAGATGGATTTAGCAATTGCGAAGAAATGGGTTTTGGATCTACTGAAGATGATATTAACAAAAATAAGGAAAGAGAAATAACAAACAAATTTTTTAGAGAATATCTTTTTAGCGGCATTGAATATATTGACAGATCAAACTCAGCTTGTAAAAACCCCTTCTACTCTTCACATGAAGAGGAAAAAATGAATTATTTCAAAAATACTCTTGGCTATAGTAACAATAAAAAAAATCAAAGATATTATTTTACAGGTCCCGCATCTCATTCGGGTCATAACAATAATTTTGCCTGCGAAAGATTTAAGCCTGTAAATAGAACATTAAGAGATGATCCAGAAATGAGAGAAGCATATGATTGCTGCCTTAAAAAATCTTTAGAAACAATTTGTATTGAGCGCGAGAGAATTATACCATCATACATAGATTTAAGTGCAGCAAACACAGATGTGCAAGAGCTAGTATATAATCAACCTGATATAGTAAATGATAAACCTTTTCAAGAATATACTTTTTGCACAGCCGGAGAAAAATGTATGATGACAAATGTAACTTATTATGCATATCGCGCTCAAAAGCCAGAACATAATGGATATATTTGCGCCCATTCTTATTCGGTTTGTCCTTTTAATTACTCTGTTGGCTTTGGTACAGAGACTCTACTTGAAAATGAGGAAGCAGGCAATAATAAAAAGGTAAATTTCTGTCAATATCTTAATCATTGCGTGAAGTCAGGATATTCAACTTCAGATTTTGAAATGAATTTTTCTGGCAAGAGTGGTGCATATATCTCAAAGGCATGTAAAAATTTAAGGGGAGACTCGCAAAATCACCTAAAATATGAGAGCGACATTTTACTAAAAAATTCTAAACATTTTTCTGCACCAATTGCTCAATGCTTTAAGGAAACAATTGTTAATTTTTTACTTAACAGAGCTTCTGAAACAAAATGTAAAAGTAGTAGTCAAGGTCTAAAAGTTTTTCCTGATAAAGATGGCAAATGTCCAAATGACGAATATGAATATAAGGAAGGAGAGTTACTAGATGAAAAATATAAATCAATTTTACAAACAATTAAAGATAAATTTTTGCAAGTCATTAAAATTGCCATGATATTAGCTGTAATATTTTTTGGTGGCACAATATTATTATCAGCCTCTGAGTCTCTTAAGAGTAAAGTAATTTTTACATTCTTGCTTAAATTTATTGTTGTAATGTATTTCGTATTAGGAACTGCCTGGCAAGATTATCTTATCGAAGGAATTATTGACTCATCAACTCAATTTTCTGAAATAACATTTATACCTTATAAAGATTTTGTTTTAACCGACAATTCAAGAAGGAAAAGTCAATCTTTAACTGATACTGATAATTTAGAAAGCATTAAAAAAGGCAAAATTGCAGAAAAAGATTCTTTTATAAGAGAAAGGGCAGATTTTAGACGTAAAAAATCAGTTTTACAACAAAGGATTAATAGTATAGATGAAGAAGAACTTCCCCCTAAATTGAAAATACTTCAAGAGAAAGAATTGCAAAAAGATCAACAAGGAAGTAAAATTTCAGAATTACAAACAGCCTATAGTGACATTATGCGCGATATAGGGCAATTTGAATCAAATATTGATCAATATAAAAGTAAAATTATTGAATCAGATAATTTAGGGCAAAGAATTGCCCAAGAAAATGCACAATTTCAAGGTCAAGTGGATATTGCTCAAAATGCAATCGACTCATTTTCAAAACAAGACTTGCTAGATATTTTTAGCACCAAGATTCAAGATCTTGATAATGAATTTGATCAATATTTGACAGATTCTAATTCAGAATTTCTGGACTTTAAAAATGATATTGAAACTGGCAATATTGAAAAAATTGATATTGCTCAAGGAATTATAGATGCCAATAGCGATGGCTCATTACTTGAAAAACATGCAGCAATTATTGCAGAATTAGACGTTTATATATCGCAAAATATCGGTGATACTAAAAAATCAGAGATAGAAACAATAAGTAACTATAATGAAGCAAAAAAAGTTGATCAAATTAAGGAAGCTGTAACTTTGGGCGTATCAAAAGCTAACAAAGAGATCAAAGGTATAGCACCTAATGCTACAATAACGCGGGTATATTCACAATTTAATGTTTATAAACAATTAATTTCTCAATTACACGAAGAGCTATCATCACATTTTCCAGTTCAATCTATAATGTTTGACAAAAAAGGTATAGTTACAAATATTAAGAATTTTTTTTGTGGCAAATATACTTCAAGTGATCCTTATTTCATTGATTATTTAGATCAAGATCAGAAAAATGAAGTATCTTATGATCTTAGAAAAATATGCAACGCTATTAAACCAGCTTATGATTTCTTAAGATTAAATTCTAATAAGTATGGCAATTCATATATTAAGTTAACCAGAAAAATCAAAGAGGGTACATCTTATTCTTCTGCAGTACAATTTTATAAAGATCGAGAAGTAATTGATTTTGTAACAAAATATCAAGATCTTGCTTTACCAGATGGTATACAAACTGTACAGGCTGAATATGAAACAAATAAGCAGTCAATTAGTAGTATTACATCATCTATAAGTTCACCTGATCTAGAATCTATATCTGATTTAGAATTATCTGATTTAGACTTATCATTTTTAGATGAAGCAGAAAGATTGGTAATCGTTACACGAATCTCTGATTTTCAAGTTAATATACGAAATAAGAAAGATCTTGAAGAGAGAATTGAAAATAATAATGATGAATTATCTTCTGAAACAACAAAATTATCATCTCAATTCGAGGCTCTTAAATCTTATAAAAACACAAATATTATCAAACCAATATCAGAACAATATCAAAAATTAACCACTGAAACAGAATATGATACTGATATTACAGCATTAGATTATCTCTCAGATGAAAATTTTGCACTACTTTTTCCTATAGCTGAAGCTGCTAATATTGAAACTGGAGCTGTAATATTGCAGAATCTACAGGATTTTATGAGTAGTAAGTTTAAAGTAAAATTAGACTTTGAAGATGATTGCTTTTCAAATTTCGATGAAGAATGCGCTGAAGCTGAAACAGGCTATATTGACTATTTTAAAGAAATAGCTGATGCTCAAAATGAAGTTGATATTTTGCAAGATCAAAAAAAATGTTTCAATGACCATACAACAGTAGATCTTGTAAATCCCCCTTGTCAAAATGACGAGAGTATTTCACTTTTTAAACAAAAAATAGAATCTAAAACTTTACAAATAGACCAATTAGCAACAGAAATAGATGGTCTTATCGCTTCAATTGAAACTTTACAAGGTAATCTTGCTGCTGCTAAAAACGCAATATCTTCTAGAAGAGTCAATAAAAGAATGGATGATTGTAAATTTCCAAGACATAACTATCTAAATATTGAGGATCATGAAAATGCTCAATACCCACCAGGAAAATCTTATCTTAAGGTTTGGGACACACTTGACTGCAAAATATTAAAAGCAATTGGATTAACACCCAATATTTCTGTACCAAATATGTTATTAATTATGCTTGCAGCTTTATTTACTGGTGGACTGGGCGTTATATTTTTTATTGCAACATTTATTTTTGCCTTTTTCCTTATTTCTCTTACATTAAGAGCTCTTCATATATTTATTATGTCAATAATTTTAATTGCATTACTAATTTACATTTCTCCAATTACTATTATCTGCATTTTATTTGAAAAAACCAAAAAAATATTTGACGGTTGGTCTAGATTACTAGCTGGTAATGCTTTACAACCAATATTTTTATTTGCCTATCTTGGTATTATGATATCAATGTTTGATTACTTAATCATTGGTAGCGCTGAGATTATAATTCTTATCAGTGGCGACGTAACACAAACAACTATTAATTGCAAAGTGTCAGGAGAGGCTGAGGTTAATGATAGCATTTATTGCATATTTAAAATTGCTGATCTTGGAAAATCAGATTTAACAGGTTTTGAAGCCTTAGGAGTTGGGATACCAATTTTAAGAGATCTTAACCAAGAAAGAGTGAATCACATATTTAAATCAGCTTTATTAATGTATATATTTGCCAAATTTATTGATAAAATATCAGACTTTGCTGCTAGATTAGTGGGATCTTCAAGACTAGAATCTGATACTCCTGGGGTATCGGCTATGACCAAGAAATCATATAATTTTGC
The DNA here is from genome assembly GCA_030835745.1 of Alphaproteobacteria bacterium. GTDB lineage: Bacteria > Pseudomonadota > Alphaproteobacteria > Rickettsiales > UBA1997 > UBA1997. The sequence goes on along the minus strand of JAUROA010000037.1, from coordinate 26,917 downwards.
AAGATCAATACAAAAACGTGGCACAAGAGTAATGAAGCGCAAAATGAGTAAAGCAAAAAATACTGCTCAATCAGTCAGAAATTATAGTAAGCAAAATCAAGGTGCAATAAATAGGGGTGCTAATGCTGTTGGAAGTTCTACTGATTCAGCAAACAGACCAGTAGAAAGTAGTGCTCACGGTGACTCGGAAGATAAAACGAAGGTTTAATAATAATTACCATATATAATACTATATTTAGCATAAAATATAGCTTGGATAATAGATAGAAAATGGCATTATAAAGTAAATCCATCTTTAAAATGATTTAATTAAAATGACTTTTGAAAGATGGTTTTTGATATTATGCAAAATTTGAGCTTGTATTAAAATTGATTTAAGCAATTATAAAATATTGCTCTATAGCATTTACTAAACTTTTAACAATTTTCTTGCGATAACGATAGCTATTAAGATTCTTTTCTTCACGATAATTAGTCAAATATCCGATCTCAACTAAAACTGAAATCATATCAGGAGCAGTTAGAACCGCAAAACCAGCAAAACGATGAGCATTTTTCAATATATTTATATTATGATTTTGCATTGATTTTACAGAGAATTTAGCAAATTTTGCCGATTTATTCATGCTATCCCTTTGCGACATTTCGATCATCATTTTAACAATATCAGAACTTGCCCCGGAAAAATTAATGCCATTAATTATATCAGATCTATTCTCTTTTTTAGCAAGCATTGCTGCCTGTCTATCAGAAGACTTTTCAGAAAGTGTATATATTGAAAATCCTGATATTTTTTTATTTGTAGAAGCATTAGCATGCATTGAAATGAATAAATCAGCCTTTTTTCTCCTGGCAATTTTAACCCTATTTCTTAGTGAAATAAATCTATCATTAGATCTTGTTAAAAATACTCTAAATCTATTGGTATTTTTTAGCTGCCTATATAATTCTAATGAATAAGATAATGTTATATCTTTTTCTCTAGTTTTATTGTAGCGGCCAATTGCCCCTGGGTCTTTTCCACCATGCCCAGGATCAATGACTATAATTGGCTTATATTTTTTATCTCTAACTATTTCAGTGCTAATCTTAGCATTAGCTATCTTTTTACTATTATATTTTACCTTGCTTTTAGTTAAATTATTACTTTCTAATTTTTCAACTTTATCATAAACAAAATCGGCAAAATTAACTTTTTTACTTTTTACTTGCTGATTATTAATATTTTTTTTTGCTAAATCAATCTCGATAATAAAATTATTTTTTCTTTTATTAGAGCTTACCCCTTTAATTAAAATATTTTCTTTAAGATCAAAAACTAAACGCAATTTACTATTATCAGAAAAGCGAAGCTTTTTAAAATATGAAGCCTTAAAATTCTTAGTGATATTTTTAGCCAAAAAAGCCTTTTCAAGATCAACAACAATTCTTGGCGGCTTTTCAAGAGTAAATGACTTAATGTTAATATTATTTTGTGCAATAATTTTAATTTTATCATCACCAAAAGATATTGCGCTAATTTTTGTTTTAGCATAAGAATATGGTGATATCAAAAAAAATATAAAAAAAATCAGGCTAAATAAACGCACTATTAATAATTTGAAATAAAGTCTTTTATATCATCATAATTTTTGATTGATATTGCCTTGATATTAGGACATGTTTTTGCCGCTAAACCGCACAAAACCTTTCCTGAGCCAATTTCAATAACCCTTTCAATATTATTACTTTGCATATATAGCATAGTCTCGCGCCATCTTACCGATCCAGTAATTTGCCTTACTAATAAATCTGGAATTAAATTTGAATCTATAACCTTATTAGCTGTAACATTGGCAATAATTGGCACAGTGGGATCTTTAATACCCATGTCACTCAAGGCCTGAGCCATTTCTTCTTGAGCATCAAACATTAATGGAGAGTGAAATGCCCCACTAACAGGAAGCATTATTGCTCTTTTAGCACCATATTCTTTGGCCAGAATAATAGCTCTATCAATTGCAGATTTTTGACCAGAAATAACAACCTGCCCTATTGAATTATCATTAGCAACATGACAAACCTCATCTTGCGCTGCTTTTTTGACCACTTCTTTAACAATATCAATATCAAGACCTAATATTGCCGCCATTGCCCCTTGGTTTCTTTTGCCACATTGTGCCATAGCATTGCCTCTAATCTTAAGCAAATGAGCAGTTTGCTCAATAGAAAATGATTCAGCAGCACAAAGTGCGCTATATTCCCCTAAAGAATGGCCTGCGCTAATTTCGCATAAATCACAAAATTTTTTATCCAATTCTTTTTGTAAAACTTTAATTAACGCTATAGAAACAGCCATTAATGCCGGCTGAGTATTTTGCGTTTGCGACAAATCTTCAATCGGGCCATTAAACATTAAGTCACTAAGGTTAAATTTTAATAGATTGTCAATTTCCTCAAATACCTGTTTTGCAATATCAAAATTTTCATTTAAATCTTTACCCATTCCAACCATTTGCGAACCTTGTCCGGGAAATATTATTGCTGTTTTCATAATTTAATTATATATAAAAATTATTTTTAATAAATTTTGCTCCTGTTTAATTTCAGGGATCTTTGATTTGATATTATTTGGCAATAAAAAAGAATAATATACATTATTATTAGCAATAAATTCTTCTTTAAATGTATTTTTCTTATCTTTTTTATGACCTTTATTTTGTTTTTGAGCCTGAATTACTAAAAAGTTATTTTCAACCTTAATATCAATATCTTTAAATTCATAGCCCTTATATTTTAGTATGTAAATCAATTTATTGTCATTTTTTTTCTGGCTAATTTTTAAAGAATATTTATTATTTTGATTGAATTTTTTAGAATTTTCTTGCTCTAACTTTTTAAAATATTGCCGCTTTGCACGAAAAATTTTGTCAAAATTATCTTGCATCATTTTAAATTCTCGATAAAAATCATCTTCATTAAAAAAAGAATCATCTGCAATATTATGAATTGAGTTAAAGCGACTTAAATCTTCATTTGCAAAAAAATAATCATCGCTATTTTCGCTTCTTGCCATAACATTACTTTGATTAGCATAAATTAAGGTTGCGCCAAAAGCGCCAAAAAGACTAAAAATTACTGCGATAAATATTTTTGAATTTATAATTTTTTTAAATTTTTTAATTGATTTGATTTTCTTGAATTTTAATATAATTTTTTTCATAGTGCCTATAAATAGTAATTAATAATAAGAATTTCTTCATAAACAATATATTAGCTATTATTAGCTGAAATATCTTTCATATAAATCTTGTTAAAAGATACTTACTAGTTAATTATTATTAAAATATTGTCAATTAATTTTTAATTTATGTGTCGTTGGATAGCCTATATTGGCGATGAAATCTATCTTGAAAACATCATTATTAAGCCAAGCTCATCTCTGGTTGAACAAAGTCTTCACGCAAAATTATCTTATAGCCATGATGGCAAAATTTTATCAACTAATGGCGATGGTTTTGGTATAGGTTGGTATTACCATAAAAATCAGCCAGGGCTTTTTAAATCATCTGAGCCGGCATGGGCCAATGAAAATATTTCTGAAATTTGCTCACAAACCAAAGCTCATATTTTTATGTCTCACATCAGAGCTGCAAGCACTGGCTCTGTTCAAAGAAATAATTCTCACCCTTTTAAATATAATAATATTTTATTTCAGCATAATGGCTATATTAAAGATTTTGCCTTAATTCGCAAAGATATGCTATATATTCTTGATAATAAATTATTCAATGAAATTAAAGGAACTACCGACAGCGAAGCCTTCTTCATGATTGCCATATATTTTGGTCTTGAAAAATCGCCCAAAAGCGCTATTGAAAAAACAATCAAATTTATCCTAGATTTACACCAAAAACATAATATAACTCCAAAAATTCAGCTATCATGCTCAATAAGCAACGGCAATTCTATTTTTACTATTCGCTACTCAACCTTAAAAAAACAAAATACTCAATTTTATTCTACAGATGTTAATTGCTTAACGGATATTGATAATAAATTTAATAAAATGCCTGATAATAGCATTGTTATTGTGTCTGAGCCCATTAATAATTCACTTCAAAATTGGAACGAAGTTCCGCCCACTTCATTTGTAACATTTAACAATGCCAAGGCCGAAATCGAACCCCTTAATATTTGATCAAGAATCTAGCTATTTTTACCAAATTAAACAAAATAAAATTAGCTGGCTAAATTCTTTCAAAACCTCAATGTCGCAAGATAAAAATAAAAATTTTCTCCCCTGGATCACCTACCCTGCCATTAATTATTTAAAAAAAAATTTAGCAAAAAATCACATTATATTTGAATATGGTGCCGGCACATCGACATTATTTTATCAAGATAAAATTAAATATTTAATTACCATTGAATCTAATAAATATTGGTTCGATATTATTAATAAAAAAATCAGCAAATATTACAAAATAACAAATTGCAATAATGAATCAATTTTAGCTAAATTTATCCCCAATCAAAATCTAGCCAAATTTGAGCAAATTTTTATTTATCCTAAAGGGGCAATATTTCTGATTAGCAATGCTCAAAATAACAATTTATACCAAAATTTTATCAGCGATTTTGACCAAATATTTGACTATATAATAATTGACTCTTTAAAGAGATATGATTGCTCAATAAACTCAATTAACAAAATTAAAGAAAATGGCACAGTAATACTTGACGATTCGCAACGTAAATCTTATGATAAAATATATAATTTAATGGCTGATAATAGCTTTACTTTACAAAATTTTCCTGGCATTGCTCCAGGGCAATTAAAAGCTAAAAATACAAGTTTTTTTACTAAAAATGAACTCTAATAATAAAATCGCTCTCATTACCGGAGCGGCTAAAAGAATCGGCTTTGAAACTGCGCTAACTTATGCTCGCCATGATTACGACATTGTCATTACTTACAATAAATCTCTTACAGAATCTCAAAATCTAGCCCACAAAATAAAGCAACAATATAATAAAAATTGCTATTTTTATCAATGCGACCTAACAAATCTTGAATCTTGCGAGTCTTTCATAAAAATTGCCCTTAAAAACCACCCAAATATCGAAATATTAGTCAATAATGCTTCTTTTTTTAGCAAAACTAGCTTTATTTGCCAAGATTTTATGCAAAAATTGCAAAATAACCAAAATATTCACCTAATATCTCCCTTAATATTAAGCCATTATTTTGCTCAAAATATCAATAAAAATAACATCAAAAACGCACAAATCATCAATATTATCGACAAAAACATAACCCGTCATCAAACAAAATATTTCTATTATCTACTTAGCAAAAAAAACCTAGCCAATCTTACGCAAATGCTGGCTCTTGAATTAGCTCCAAACATCAGAACAAATGCCATTGCACCAGGAGCAATATTACCTCCTATAGATAATTCTGATCATGATCTTACTAAAAACCCTTTAAAATATAAAGCCAGTGTAGAAAATTTTTGCCAAGCTATTGAATATTTGCTTATCAACAAATTTGTTAATGGCCAAATTTTATATATTGATGGTGGAGCTAATCTTAATCAGCAGGGATAATGTCTATTAATAATATTGCAATAATTGCTGGTAGAGGAATTTTACCCCAGCTAATCATAAATCAATTACAAGCACAAAATAAAAAATTTATCATCCTAACTCTTGATAGCGAAGAATACCAAATTAACTACCAAAAATACCAACATTACACCATTTCTTATGGTCTTGTAGAGCCTGTAATCAAAATATTAAAAGACAATAATATAAAAAATATTATCTTTGCTGGTGCGGTAAATAAACCTAATTTTTCAAAACTTAAAACCGACAAATTAGGCAAAATTATCCTTGGCAAAATATTGGCCAATAAAATTCTAGGAGATGATGCAGTTTTGCGCAGTGTTATTAAATTTCTTGAAAAATACAATATCAATATAATAACAATAGACAAAATAATTGACTGCCAAATTAAACAAAAAGGCGTGATCACAAAAACTCAACCAGCTCAATCAGATTTGGAAAATATCACAATTGCCAAAAAGGCTATTAAAAAATTCTCAAAATTTGATATTGGCCAATCTGTGCTAATATCGCAAAAGCAAATTATTGCCGTTGAAGGCGTTCTTGGCACTGACAATATGATCACTAATAATAAAAATATTAATCACGAACAATTTAGCGACATAACCTTGGTAAAGCTTAAAAAAATTAATCAAACCAGTAAAGCCGACCTACCAACAATCGGGGTTGACACCATAATTAATTGCCGTAAATCAAATATAAAAGGCATTGCCATTGAAACTAATTCAACATTACTACTTGAAAAAGACAAAATTATCAAAAAAGCTAACGAATTAAATATATTTATCACAGCAATATAGTGAGCAAAATTACCAAATATCATACCAAATTAGCAATATCATTTCCTGAGGAAGTAAATATTATTTTTAAAATTTTTAACTCTCAAATTAGACTCGTTGGAGGAGCTGTGCGCAATATGCTACTTAAAAAAACAGTCAAAGATTATGATTTTGCCACTATTTACAAACCAACAGAAATCATCAATATTCTTAGGCAAAATAACATAAAATTTATAGATTTAGCACAAAAATTTGGTACAATAATTGCTGTAATTAATAATAAAAACTTTGAAATTACCACCCTAAGACAAGATTTTAGCTATGATGGACGTCATTGCAAAGTTAATTTCAGCAATGACTATATGCAAGATGCTTCTCGCAGAGACTTTACTATTAACGCACTTTATCTTGATCAAAATGGCATTTTATATGATTATTTTTCATCACTAACAGATCTTAAAACACAAAATATTCAATTTATTGGCAATTCTGATCAAAGAATCAGCGAAGATTATCTCAGAATTTTGCGCTTTTTTCGCTTTAGCACAATTTATGGCAAAAATATCAATCAACAAAATCTAAAATCTTGCATTAAGTTTCAAAGTCACTTAAATTATTTATCAAAATCGCGCATTAGAGAAGAATTTATCAAAATTATCACGGCAAATAAAATCAATAACATAATTGCAATTTTAACTATTTTAAAAAAACATAATTTTATTAATATTTTATTTAATTGCCCAATTAATATTGATAATATTGAAAGATTACACAATTTAACAAATAAAATTAACTACCAAATTAATAAAGAATTAATTTTAGCCTGCCTTTTTATTAATAATAATTTCAATCTTAAGCAACTTCAATTTAATTTAAATTTAACCAAATCAGAAACAAAATATCTTAGCTTCTTCTCTAAAAATCTTAATATACCCCTTTTAACTAAGAAAGATATCGCTATTTTGGCAAGTAATAATTCTGAGATAAAATTTTTACTAGATTTTTATATTTTTAGACAAATTATAGATAATAAAGAAGTGGCAATAGATCATTTAAAAGAAATGCTTGATTTTTTAAATAAATCTATGATAGCTATTTTACCTATAAATGGTAATGACATCACAAATCTTGGCTTCAAAAATAATGAAGTTGGACAAATCCTTAAACAATGCAAATTAACATGGCTTATGTCTGATTTTAAACTTGATTATCAAGAGCTATTATCACAAATTAGCCATAAAAAAAAGTAATTTATGGCAACATCAAAACAAGAGCAAATCTACAATAAAGTTGTTGATTATTACGGCATGGCAGATCGCTTAATTAGAGCGGTTGAAGATAGCTCGCATAAATTGTCGCAAAAGCAATTTGATATTGTTGAAGATTTAGTCATTACAATTGAAAAATATGCAGATGAAATTACAGCCAAATATATTGAATTTGTTAAAAATGGCGAGCACGAGGCTGTTGAAGATGATATTAGAAATGCTTTAAATAAAATATCCTTTAAATTAGAAGACACTAAAAATCGTATTTTAACCCTATATCACCAAAATAAAGTCTAACAGCAAATTTCAAGATGGCTCATAGTAATTACCTTAAAATCATTACAAATTATCAAGATGAAATTGCAAAAATTGACGATATTATCCTTGATTACTCAAAAAATAAATCGCCATTAATTCAAGATATTTGCCAGCATCTTATTAATTCTGGCGGCAAAAGAATTAGGCCAATATTGCTGATAATTTGTGCAAAATTACAAAATATTGAAATAAATAATCAAATATTAAATTTGGCCGCAGCCATTGAAATGATTCATAGCGCAACATTACTTCACGACGATGTTGTTGATAATAGTCAAACGCGGCGCAACCAAAAAACTGCCAATGCCATTTGGGATAATAAAGCTTCGATTTTAGTAGGAGATTATGTATTTGCTATATCTTTTATCTTAATGGTAAAAAGTGACAATATTAAAGCACTAGAATTACTAGCCAAAACCGCATCAATTATGGCAGATGGCGAGGTTATGCAGCTTGAAAATTCTAGTAATATTAATATTGATATTGATCAATATCTTAAAATAATTAATGGCAAAACAGCTATTTTATTTGCTAGCGCTGCTAGCATTTCTGCCCTTCTTAACGTTAAAACCGCAAAAAATCACAATAAACTGCATGAATTTGGCCTTAATTTAGGAGTTATATTTCAAATTATTGACGATATATTAGATTATAAAGCCAATATTGATAATTTAGGAAAAGATATTGGCGATGATTTTTTTGAAGGCAAAGTTACCTTGCCACTAATTTTACTAATGCAAAAAGCTAATAAAGAAGACAAAAATAAAATTAGCCAAATACATTTAAAAAATTTAGCTCAAAATTTAACCTCCAAAGAAAATAACAATAACCTTGAATATATCCTTAAATTATTCGCTAAATATCAAATTTTTGATGATTCATTTGCACTTGCTAAAAAATATTACCATAAATGTTTAAAAATACTTGAAAATTTTGATAATAACAGGCATAAAGAAGAATTAACAACAATAATTAATTATTCTTTTTCTCGCCTTAGCTAAATGATCAGACTTATAATTTTAATTTTTTTTCTAAATATCACCCAATCATTTGCCCAGTTAATTGATAGTAATTTTTATGAATGGACAGTATATGAAATTCAAACTAGCGAACTTGACCCTAAAATTTGCTATATGGTTTCTTATCCTAATCAATCTTTAACAAATCATAATTCAAGAAAAGACCCATATGTAATGATCACTAAATTTGAAGAAGATGGCCGCGAAGAAGTTAGTGTTTTTTCAGGCTATAATTATCGCAATAATAGCGATGTTTACCTTACATCAAATGACGCTCAATTTAAAATCTATGCCAAAGAAAATATCGCCTGGCCCAAAACCAAATTTGAAGATAAAAGACTAATCACCAACATGCTAAAAAGCGCCTTTTTAAATGTTAGAAGCAACTCCGACATAGGCACCTACGCCGTTGATAAATACTCCATGAAAGGAATCACCAAAGCATATTTACGGATGGGTGAGATTTGTGGGGATTAGATATGTTGAGCTCCGGTTGAAGAATCCCCTTTTCCTCCTTCTCTTACTGATGCTGGTAAAGCCTCAGTACTTGTTGGTGAAACTCCTGGATCTGGAACTTCACTTCTAGCTTTATCTCGATTAACACCTGATTTGCCAACTACTAGGGCACCTACTGCGTCACGAACTCCATGAGCTACTTTACGAGCTTTATTAAGAACTCCATCCCGACGATTTTCTTTAGGTTCAACCCCGTCATCAATTCTTTTTGAAAAACTAATGTCTGGATGAGGCCCTTGAGTAGTTTTTAATGGAGAAGAGGCTCCAAGTTTTACACTTAAATCTTGAGCAATTTCAGTAGCAGCTCTATGTTTTTGAGTTATTGTTGGACCTGCTGCTCTATCTACTTTAGGCATAAATGCAGAGAGTTCCTCTACTTCTCCTTTTGCATCAGTATTAACTATGGCTTCGTTACTTGCTGAAGCACCTGCTTCATCCACTACAGTGTCATCAAAAGGACTTATAGTACCCATTCTACCTTGTTCACCATCTATTGAAGGAACACTTTCATTACCACTTAAAGATCTTGGACTTGACACCTCTTCTTTTTGATTTGGTATTGTATGATTACCATTACTTTCATTACAAAGATCACGAGGTGATTCGAGAGCACCTTTTCCATCCCCTTTATCGCCATCATAAGCACCTGCTTCTGAAAATCTAGGGTCATCAGCTCCTTCTTCACCATGTTGTATCCCTCCTCTATCTTTAAATGCTTCTCTTTTGCCTGATGCTATTCCTGGATCTTGATCAGCAGAATCTAATGCATCTCTTGTATCATGTAATGAAGCAACACTTTCAAGGCCTTCATCATCAACTAATACACCTCTGGCAATTCGAGTAGGAGCGTATGTATTGCCTATACCGTCACCAGCAGATGACCTCGCATCATCTTCTCCAAATGCATCTATTGTTAAAGGTTGTACAATAGTTTTTCCTTTCAAAAGTTCCCTTATTCCATTTTCTTCCTCTCCTTCTTGATCTATTGATACTTCAGCATCTTCCAATCCATCATCATCAATCATCGCACTGGCAGGAGTACCAGCTGTCGGAGGTGTAATACTAACAGTTCTTCCAAGTTGTTTTAAGTTCATTTGATCAAGAGTTGCATCATGCATCCCAACTGTTGAATTAAATACCTGAACAACTCTGGAGGACGCAATATATAGTGCTGCAAGCTCTTTATCATTTAATGCGCTAACTTCATCCAATCCTAAATCTTTATTAACTTTTTTTAAATTTTGTTTAAGGTATTTATAAACCTTCATTCTTGATTCTAAACTTCTACCTATTCCAACATCAGTTTTATCAGTTTTATCTGTTCTTGAACTACCATTACTAAGACCATGAATCATTTTAAATAATTTATTCATTTTACCAGCCCTTTCTATTTCTTTTATAGAATTTGTAATTTTATCAACAGAACTACTTAAAATTTCTAAGCTTTCTACTGTTTCATAGTCACCAAAATTATTTTTTTTAGTACTAGATAAATAATTTATCCTTCCGATTTCGTCACTTGCCTTTGTCAAAATATGAAATAAGTGATCCTTAGTTCCATATCCTTTACTCTCTTCATAAACGATCTCAGATAGAACACTTGAACCTTGATTACCTTGAGTCAATTTATCAGCAAGTTCTTTTGACTTGTCTTTTGTTATTGGATTATTTTGGTTATTTATTACCTTACTAGCAAACTGAATAATTTGACTATGTATTTGAGACTCTACATCAAGAGTAACTCCTTGATGTTTACCAGAATATACTTTAAATTCCTTTTTTAATTCTGATTTTATAGAATCTGCATTTACAAAATTTTTATCAAATACTTCATCAGTAAAAAGAAGTCTAACTTTTCTTTTTTTAATTTCATCCGCAGCATCTTCTTCCAGTTTAGAATAAACTGCGAATTTATTTTTACTTTTGCCAATATCAAATAATAGAAGGTTAATATCACTAGGGGATTCGGTTAATCCGTATTCACCATGATCTGCTGTAAGCAATAACCTACCTTTTGTAATATGTTCTGTCACTTCTTGTGAATTAAATGCTAAAATTTCCATATTTTTATCTTACCTATAATTAATGGGTTAAAACCCCAATGTTAATAATATTTTTATTTAAAAAAAACTATAATTCTTATTATAACACAATTTTTATCATTATGCAACTTTTTTTATTTTTTGGGGTCAGACCCCGATTTTCCTAATAGAATTCTGAGAAACGATAAGTCAGACCCCTATTTTCCTAATAGACTCTTATTTTTTGGGGTCAGACCCCGATTTTCCTAATAGAATTCTGTATTTTTTGGAAACGATAGGGTCAGACCCCTATTTTCCTAATAGACTCTTAACCCACAGGCTAGAAAACCAATATTTCTCTGGATGATTAACGAGTAATTGATAATTATAATTTATTTATTAAGATGAGTTTGTTATTGCAATTTGTCTTTTATGCATGATATATTTGCAATTATTAGCTATTAACCACAAATAAACACCACATGCCTAGATTGCCTCGTATTCAATTTCCTAATGCTTTTTATCATATTATTAATAGAGGTAAGGATAGACAAGATATATTTCATAATGAGCGATATTTTCAATTATTTTTGGATTTAATTGCCAAATCTCATGACAAATATGGCATTATTATTCATGCTTATTGCTTAATGACTAATCATTATCATCTGCTAATTGAAACACCTAATTCTAATATTAGTGATGCCATGAAATATATTAATGGTATATATGCTCAAAAATATAATTTTTATAAAAAAGAAGATGGATCGCCATTTAATGGAAGATATAAAGCTATTTTAATTGATGATGATAATTATTTAGCAACGCTTAATAAATATATTCATCGCAATCCCATTGAAATTAAAAGTTGTAATAAATTAGTTCAAAATTTATCTGACTATAAATGGTCAAGTTACCGTGCATATTTAAATATTGTTAAGAAGCCTAAGTGGCTTGATGTAAATAAAACACTAAATTACTTAAATTTATCTAAAGCTAATTATGTAAATTTTATTGAAAATATAGAAAATGATAAAAATACTACCCAATTTTATCAAAAAGATAGGCAATTTGCAATAATGGGTGATGAAGACTTTCAAAATAAAATTTTAAAATTTACAAATAGTAAAAAAACAAAGCCTTATAGCAGAATCAACTTAAATTTGACATTTGCGCAAGTAATTAATGCTGTATCGCTTTTTTATAAGATTAGCGATAAGTCTATATTATATAAATCTGATTGCAAAAAAGAAAATTTAGCGAGAAAACTAGCTATATATCTTTGTCAGAAAGATTTGGGATATAATTTAAAAAAAATTGCTACTCTTTTTAACTTAAGAAAAATAAGCTCGGTGAGCTATGCTATAAAGTCAATTAATCAAATTAGCAATATTGATGATGTTATAAATAAAGTTATACTAGGGTCAGACCCCAATATTCCTAATATATTAGGAATATTGGGGTCTGACCCTATTGCCCCCTAAATGGCGAAAGAATAATCTTGCCAATTATGAATGTTGAATCTGCTGCAATTGTAATTGGCGTTATTGCAACCTTTTTTATATTATCTATTGTGTCTCCTTTATAATATATTGGAATCATATAAGAACGCTGAAATTGTGGAATATTATATCCTAAATCTGCCCTTGGAAGATATCTCTTTCCTTTCATCATTAATTTTATTTTTGGTGCCAAATATTTATCCTTTCTTGTGAAGCCAAGAGCTCGAAGAAATTCATGATCTTGAGCTGGCATAGTATTATAGAAACTTTCAACAGCAACATATCCTGTTACAATATTTCTTTTACTTAATTTAAACTTAGTTTCTTGAGTATTGATAAAAAGGTTACCCCTATTAGGCCATTTTAATAATCTTTCTAAGGTTTTAGAATTATCATGAAATATATAGTGATATTTACTACCAAGAAAAACCACCATTTTACCATTTTGGCTTATTAAAAATTGGTTAAAATTCTCTTTATATGATTGGTTCCAAACTTTTTTTGTTAAGCAAGATGTGCAAAATAGTAAAATAACAACAAGACAAAGATATTTTAATTTAAGAAATTTTATCACCAGCACAGATATATTGACCTTTATAATATAATAAAGGATCTTGGTTTGATAATTGGTTAAAGTCAATTATTTTGCCAATTATAATATGATGATCACCAGCTTTGATGATTTTATATTTTTGACATTCAAAATAGGCTAGCGAGTTTTTAAAAATTGGATTACCAAATTTTGAAATTTTAAAATCTTCTATTTGAAACTTATTGCTATTATTTTTGGTGGCAAATGCATTTGAAAGTTTTAATTGAGATTTACTAAGAATATTTAATAAAAAATAATTATTTTTTTTGAAAAACTTTAAATTTGACGATTTATTATCAATAGAAAATTGAATTAATGGAGGATTTAATGATAATGAAGAAAATGAATTTATGGTTAGACCATATAAATTTTGATAATTAGCTATATTATTTTTTTGATCAATTCTTGAATTTAAAATCTTAATTTTACCAAAAATATTATTTATAAATTTAAGATATTTATTATTTTGGCAATAATTATTATTACCTGTTGCAATAATAATTCCAGTAGCAAAATTGCCAAAACATTGTCTGAGCTTTTTATTATCCATTAAAAAATAGGGAAATCTTTAATTGAGCTTATTATAAATAATAATATCAAAATTAAACCAAAAACCATCCAGCCTGAATAGCTATATATTAGCCCTGTTTCTAATTTAGAAATTCGAAATGAAAAATATCTGGCAATTTGTGCTAATAAATTTGGAATACCATCTATTATTTTAACATCAATTACGCGCCATAAGAAATTGCCAGATTTTTTAACTGGGTTGATAAATATTATTTGATATAATTCATCGAAATAATATTTATTAAATGATATTTTATATAGATATGATAATTTTTTAGCCAAAATATTAGCCAAATTAGTCTTTTTAAGATATATTATATATGCCATTATTATAGCTATTATGCCAAGTGCTAATGGCGCATATTTGATAAGATATGGTGTATTATGGATATCTTCTAATAAGCTAGAATTTGCACTAGCAACAAAAATTGAGTCACTAAAGAAATTGCCTTCAGCAGAAACAAACGATAATTGATTCATACCGAAATATCCTGAGATAATCGCACCAATTGCTAGAATAAATAATGGAATTTGCATTGTAAGTGGAGATTCGTGAGCATGATTAAATGTTTTTTGATCCATTCGTGGCTTGCCATGAAATACCAAAAATAGCAGTCTCCATGAATAAAATGTTGTTAAGAATGCAGCCATAACACCTAATATGTAGGATAATTGGCCATATTTTGCGTCAGACATATAGGCTGCTTCTAATATTACATCTTTTGAAAAAAATCCCGCAAAAGGTGGAAAGCCTGCCAAAGCAAGTGACCCAATCCACATCATAGCATAAGTAATAGGAATTTTGCGATATATTCCACCCATTTTAGTCATATCTTGCTGATGATGAAGAGCATGAATTACACTTCCAGCTCCAAGAAATAATAATGCTTTAAAAAATGCATGAGTAGCTAAATGAAATATTGCTGCACTATAAACTGAAACGCCACATGCAAAAAACATATAGCCTAATTGCGAACATGTTGAATAGGCAATGACTTTTTTTATGTCATTTTGAGTAATTGCAATGGTGGCAGCAAATATTGCGGTTATTGCCCCAATAATTGTTACTAAATTTAATGCAATTGGCGAAAACTCAAATAAGTAAGAACAGCGCGCCACTAAAAATACCCCGGCTGTAACCATGGTTGCTGCATGGATTAATGCTGAAACAGGAGTTGGCCCTTCCATGGCATCTGCCAACCAAACATGAAGACCAATTTGCGCAGATTTACCCATTGCGCCTATAAATAGCGATATACAGATTATATCAATAATATTGAATTCTTTGTTAAATAAGGTTATTTGATTTTCTAGATAATTACCAACATTGCTAAAAATAACTTTATATTCCAAGCTACCAAATGTTTTAAAAATAAGTGCCATAGCAATTATTAAGCCCAAATCACCAACCCTATTGGCAATAAAAGCTTTCATTGCTGCATTATTTGCTGATTGTTTTTTAAACCAAAAACCAATAAGCAAGTAAGACGCCAAACCAACACCCTCCCAGCCAACAAATAATTGCAAGAAATTATCTGCTGTAACTAATATCAACATAAAAAAGGTGAAAAGAGACAAATATGACATAAATCGATTAATCGATTTATCTTCAGACATATATCCAATTGAGTATATATGAACCAAACAAGAAACAACATTAATGACTACCAGCATTATTGAAGTTAAAGAATCAAGATAAAGTGACCAATTAACAGATAAATCACCAGAACTAATCCAACTTAGCAGAGTAATATTTATTACATTGCGATCTTGTGTAAAATTATAGAAAATAATTACTGAGCATATAGCGCTAATAATTAGTAATGAAGATGTAAAATATTGTGCAAATTTATCAGCAAATTTTTTTTGCTTTTCACAATTAAAACAAACACGGCCAATTAAAGCCGAAATTAAAAAAGCAAATAATGGAGAAAAGATAGCAAGCTTAAATAGCATGGAAACAGATATTACTATTAACGAATTAATATTTATTAATTAAAACTTATAGTTACATAAGCAAAAATAAATATCAATATATGAAAATTGCGATTAAAAGTACAAAATTGCTAGTTACCAATTAAATTGGTGCAACCCTTTTGGTAAATTGGAAAATAATAAGTAAAGGATTCGAAATTTGTGCTAACTGATTTTATTTTATCAATATCGCCCTTCTTTTTAGCCGTTTCTATCGATGAATCACCAAATGCAAATAAAGTTAATATATTATAAACACATGAAGAAGATTTTAAATATGCCCTCTCTATATTATCGTTATTTTTGTGACCCATAGTTTGGGATAATGATGGGTCTGCACCCTTTATGTTATTATAACCAATACAAGAAAATAATGGCAAAAATAATAGCAATATAATGATTTTGCGAAGCATGATTAGATTATTGACTCTTAAAATTATTAGCTGTTATAAATTATTGACCCTTGGCAATAGTGCAACCTTTTTGATATAGACCTAATATGTTAAAATAATTTGTATCTGCAAAGGCAACTTTTTTAATTCCACCCATTCTTCTTGCTGTTTCAACTGAAGAATCACCAAAAGCAAATAATCCTAAAATATTTCTAGAACATGCTTCGCCTTTTTTAGTAATTTTTACATCATTATTAACAGCACCAGAAATAGTGTCTTGCCATGAAGAATATATAAAACCCCCCTGGACGCCACTTTGGGTCTTTCCAAGGCATGAGGCGGTAAAAAGTAAAATTAATATAGAGATGATAATTTTCATGATTACAAAGCTTTAAATTTAATAATAAATAATTTTATAATCATATAATTTTATTATCAATATTTTATAATATGTCATTATTTAATATTACCAAAAACCCGTTCCAATTCTAGTATCGCCTTTTCCATGAAGCTTCCAAACATTTCCTATGCTATGATCTCTTGGATCATATCTAACCTCCCCGGCAACAGGTGGGGTGAATCCAGTTGATGGTTCAAAGCCGCCTGCAGTTTGAAGTAAACCAATTGCAGCATGTCTACAAAAAATATGAGCGCTCCAAAAAATAACCTTGTAATCATCTAAATTTCTTTTGACATCTCCTGGGTCATTCCAATTTACTTTTTGTAATTTTACAGGATATCTTTTGCGAATTTTTTCAATATTTGGATTATTTGAAGAAATATCAGGATCTTTCTTCCATGTATAAAATGTCATATACATTTTACCGCCAAATTGAGTTCCAAGACCAGATTCGCAGCCATGCATCCATCCAAGATTAAAACCAGGAGAACCACCCTTTGGCATTTGACGAAATATAGTATAGCCTTGTGGTTTATGCCAATTTGGCACCCAAAAACATGATTGCAGTAATAATGTTACAATAATAATAAAATATCTCATAACTTTAGTCATATTGTGGTTTTGATAATCCCAAAAATTGCCCTTCTGCTCCTCCAGCCCATAAAGGATGAGACCCAAATACGCTACTCTTGCCGTCAATTCCACTACTCCAGATACTCATCATACCATTTAAACCTTTATCTGACATAGCTGGACCATCATTTAAAGTTCCACCCTTGAACATTCCGTCCCAGGCGGTATTAATATCTTGAGCGCTAAATGTTTTATCATAGCCACCATAATATAGATATTTGTCAAATGAAGCTACCGGACCACTTAAAACTTGCTGAAAACACCATGAATAGCCACGAGCATGACCAAAACGATATTCGTTATTTCCGGTCATCTTTGGATTAAAATGATATTTATATCTAGATCTATAAAACATATTGCCCCTAGCATATAAAACACTTCCACAGCCATCTTTAAAACCAGCCTTAAATTGCGGTGTTCCATCAGGAGTTTTAAAATTTGTCATGTGAAAATATGGCGTACCAATATTACTAAACCATCTACATGATGTTATTAAAGAAATAATTAATAATATTATGGTTATTTTTATTATAAATTTTATCATCTAAAACCTCCAAAAACTGATCCCCATATTGAACTTTTTTGCTTAAAATAATCATATCGATAACAAAACCAAAAAGCATTATTCCATGCAGTCTGATAATCATTTGAACGCGTCATTTTCCAGCCATCAACCGCATTACTGCGATAAAACATTTTGTAAAAAGTATTAGAACCAGCAGACATTCCGGTTTCGCAACCATCTTGCCAACCTTTTTTAAAGTCGGGAGAGCTATTACCCTTAATTTCAACTTGCTTTACAGGTCTAACTGGCATCATATTACCAACATTTCTTGTGCAAGACATAGCAATAACAAGCAATATAATATTTAAGCTAAAAAATATTCTATGATGTAATAATTTATTGAAGTGGCCCATGTCTCATTGAATTATAAAATACAAAAGTACCAGTATGTAAGTTGCATGAAAACCATCCATGACTCCAACCAGCCTGAAAATCTTTATGATGATGATAAATACCATTTACCATATTAGCTCCGCGCTTTTTATCCTGATAAACAA
Source organism: Alphaproteobacteria bacterium (assembly GCA_030835745.1). GTDB lineage: Bacteria > Pseudomonadota > Alphaproteobacteria > Rickettsiales > UBA1997 > UBA1997. Next base: position 8,261 of record JAUROA010000037.1, on the reverse strand, counting down.
ATGAATTAGCAAAAAGCCTTGAACCCATAGCCGAACTACAACCACTATGCCATCCTGCTTGATATTCTTTTGGCCCGTCTGGAACATCTAGCCCTAAAGTAATTGGCTGATAAAAGCCAAGACTGTCAGGCATGCGACATGAGCTTGAAAATAATAGTGTAATATTTAGTAATAATATTACTATAAATTTCTTAATTTTAATAAATATATTATACAAATTTCATAAAAAAAATTAATAATTGCCATTATATATTTTTTTTAGAAATTATGCTAATATTTTTTTAAAAAATTTTTATTTAGAAAATATTTTACGAAATTGAAACCTTGCCAGTTCTATATTAGTAGCAAATAATGAAATAATATATATTAAAATAGCTGAAATAATTTGAAATATTAAGGTTGATAATGGTGAAAATTTATTATTTATTTCCATATAATTGATAGTAAATATAATGTATAGCGCCATAATGATTGACGGAGTTATTAACTTCAAAAAGTTAAATAATGATAGATCAATTAATTTGAAATAGCCTCTTTTAGTTAAAGAATAAAATAATAAAGCAAGATTAAAATATGATGCCACAATTGAAGCCATAATAATGCCGTGAAAGCCATATCCTAATTTATAAAAAGTTAAATTTAAAATAATATTTAGTGTTAAGCATATTATGGCAATTTTCATTGGAATTTTTGTATTTTGGCGAGCAAAAAATGATGGCTCTAATATTTTTACCAAAATATATGCTGGCAATGCCATTGCAAATAATGACAATGCTTGAGCAACATTTTTTGTATCTTCAACATCAAAATCTCCTCTTTGAAATAATATTTTTATAATATCATTTGATAATAAGATCAAGCCAATTGCAGCTGGAAATGACATTATAATGCCAAATTTTATTGCAATATTTTGCAGCTTTAAAGCATCTTCATGCTTTTTTTGATTAATAAGAGAAGATAATTTAGGTAATAACGCTACTCCAATAGCAATTCCAATTAATGCCAATGGCAACTGATTAACTCTATCAGCGTAATAAAGATATGATAAGGCACTTAAAGTAAGGCTGGCAAATATTGAGTCTATTAATAGATTAATCTGCATCACATTTCCTCCAATTATTGCTGGAGCTAATTTTTTAAAAAATTTCTTAATATCATTATTAAAATTAGGAATTTTAGGATATAGCACAAAACCTGCTTTTTTTATAAAAAATAACAAACATATAAATTGTAATAATCCAGCAATAAAAACACCCCAAGATAATGCATGGACATAGCTTGGCATATAATTACTTAAATATAAAATTGCCATTATTAAGGTGACATTAAGTATAATTGGCGATGCCGAAGGAGCCCCAAACTTGTTTAACGAATTTAAGATAGCACTCATGAGCGATATTAAAGAAATAAATAGCAGATAAAAAATTGTAATACGCGACATTGAAATTAGCAGATCTGACTTTATTGAACTATCAAAAAATCCAGGAAATAACAATTTCATTAATAGTGGCATAAAAATTTGCATTAATATAATCAAAAATAATAATGTTACAAAAAGTAATGAAAAAATATTACTAGCAAATATCTGTCCTTGATTCAGGCTTTGGTTTTTTTTAGCCACAAAAATAGGAATAAAAGCTGAATTAAATGCGCCTTCAGCAAAAATTCTACGGAAAAAATTTGGCAGCCTAAAAGCTGCAAAAAAAACATCGGAATAGATACTAACACCAATAAATCTTGCGATTAGGATATCTCTGATAAAACCAAAAATTCTTGAAATAGCGGTGAAAAAAGATATGGTAAAAATTGATTTAAAAAATTTTTTATACATTAATTACCCATCTATATTAAAAATAATCTAAAATTTAAAATCTTTTATTTGTCAAAAAACTTCACAAAACATAAATTAACAAACCATCCTGTAAATAAAGCAATAAATATTGCAATTAAAGCATAAAATAATGAATTATCGTAAGCAAAATCAAAAATTTTGGCACTAATACCATTATGTTTAACATAGATTGGAATTGTTTGAAATGAAATTAAAGATCCGTCATCAATTAAGTAAATATCAACAGAATAAACTCCGCGCGATATTGATTCAGGAAATTTAAGCATAACTTTAAATAAGGTTTCGTCAAGAAAATCTACCTTATTTGCCCCCATATCATATAAATTTTGTTTTTCTAATTCATTAAGAAAAAATATCTTAAAGTTAGATTTGTCATTTTGCGAAACATGATCTTCTTTAAAGTTAAAATTAATATTATTTTTTCCCAATTCTAAATCTGATAATAATTGCTGATCTAATTTTGAGCTATTATAAGTTGAATGCAAAGAATAATAGCTATATATATCTTGCAAATTCACCTTCACCCCATTATACCAAATTCCTAGAAACTGGCTTTTTTTTGTTAAAAAATAATTTTTTTTAGGGCCTCTAACACTAACAACAACATCGCCACTAAAAGCTTTAGCACCAAATAGCAAAATTTGAGCCCCATCAAAGTCGGTGTTAATATTGATTTTATTAGTTGAAATTCCTGAAATTATTGGCGCAGCATTAGCAGAACTAACAAATAATATTATAAATAATTTGGCGATAAATAATTTTAGATACATTTATTATTTTATTAATTCCAGTGAAAAAATCGATGCTGGCTCAGCAAGTAATGTAAATAACATTTTAAAGCATACCGCCAAGATAAGTAACGCCAAAAATGATCGTAAATTATCTGCATCAATTTTATAGCTGGCCTTAGATCCAATCTGAGAGCCAATAGCCGAAGTAATAATCATAATAAATGATAATATTATATCGATATTATTATTAAGAGCTTGGAGCAATGAAGCATTACTAGCGATAAATATAATTTGAAATAATGATGTTCCAGTAATTACAGATTGCTTCATTCTTAAAATTGATATCATTGCTGGAATCATTAAAAAACCACCACCAATTCCCATTAATGCTACTAAAATACCAATTAAGATACTTAAAATAAAAGGGACAATAATACTAACCTCAATATCTGATCTGGTAAATTTAGCTTTTAAAGGGAGTCTTTTGGCTAATTGGCTAAGCTTAATTGATAATTGAGTGGGTTCCTTGCTTAGATTAATACCGTATTTTTTTTGCAAAATATCTTTAACAGCTCCAATCATCATTGTTGAGCCAATTAATCCAAGAAAAATAACATAAATAATTCCTATTACAACATCAATTTGCCCAGTGGCTTGAAGATTTTTAAATATTATCATGCCAATTGCTGAACCATAAAAACCCCCAACCACAAGAATTGAGCCCATCTTTACATCAACATTGCCTCGCCTTAAATGAACCAACAAGCCAGAAGTTGATGATGCAATAATTTGATTAGTTGAAGTTGCAACTGCAATTGCTGGCGGAATTCCAGCAAAAATAAGTAATGGCGTAGCAAGAAAGCCACCGCCAATACCAAACATTCCGGCAATAAAACCTGTAATTAATCCAAAAATCAGAATAATTAAAACATTTACTTGAATTTCGGCAACTGGAAGATAAATCTCCATTTTAGTTAATTTTAATTAGATGATCACGAAATTTAAGATCTTTATCACTTAAATCCTCACTACACTTTATTAAAGCAAGAGCTATTAAATTATTATTATCAATGATAGCTGATAATATTATACCAATTTCTATATTATTGTAAAGTATTTGATGATTTTTAATAAAATCTGCATTTTGTGATAAATTTTGCAATTCATTTGATGATAAAATTTGCGATATATTACTGATATTTGCAATAAAAATTTTTTTACGAATCTCTCCAACATGATATGTTCTAGCGGTTAATTCTTGACCCATATAACAACCCTTATCAAAATTTATTGCATTTAATTTATCAAAAGCAAATTCCAAAATGAGAGATTTTTCAAAAGTTAAATCCCATGAACCTTCGGCAATTTTGTTGATAATTCTAATTTTGTGATATTGCGATAAGTCATTACTAGCATCCAAGATTTCTTTATTATAAATTCTATATCCCATATTTTGGGACCTTGGATCTTTAAAGCTACAATTTGATGATGAATATATTTTATCACTAAAATAAACTTTAATTGCGTTATCTATTTTGATTTCAACTTCAGATCTCAGTTTATAAATATTAAATTTAGCAATAATATCATCGCAATGCTTAGAGCAGCAATCAATAAATATCTTATCATCTTGCAAAAATATGAAAAAATCATATAAGAACCTTCCTCTAGCATTGAGCATTACGCTATATTGCAATTGATAATCTTTTATTTGATAAATATCATTTGTTAATAATCCTTGCAAAAATTGAAAATTATCCTTGCCTGATAATGTAATTACTTGGCGATCTTTTAATAAAATTAACGACATAGCATAAAATATTTGAAATAATTTTAAAAATTTAATATAATAATTGCTGATTATTAATAACTTATATCAGATGAATTTATTTACAAATATTATCATAATTTTATTTTTAACCTCATGCACAGCAATTTGGGACCCCATGCCAAAAAGTTGGAATTGGGGCATGAAGCCCAGACCATCAATAGGAATACGTAATTTTCCTCCAGCAGATACAGATTATGGCAAAGGTTTTAAAGATGGCTGCTCAGTTGCCTGGAATGCTATTACTAAAGGTATTATTGGCGACATTAATGAGTCTGTTTATAATTATGATCGCATGAAAAAAAATAGCGACTATAATGTTGGATGGTGGGATGGTTTTGAACAATGCACCTATATTACCGACTGGGAGGTTGTATAATAGCAAAAGACCTATTGCAATTATTTTAAAGATAAATTTTAGTGCAAGCTAGTAATTTAAGATGTTATTTTTGAGCAAAAAATATAGTAATCAAAATCTATGCCAGTAAAAGCTAGGCTAGTGAAACAAAATCTTTCATAATTGTTTTACTGCCAGTTTTTTCAAATTGAATAGATAATTTATCGCCACTAACTTCAATAACATTGCCATAGCCAAATTTCTGATGAAATATTCTCTTGCCCTGCCAGGAATCTTCTTTTATTGATTTAATAGATTTAGTATTATCTTGCTGATAATTATTAAAATTTATAATATTAGATTTTACCGGCTGGCCATAGGCATCTTCTAGGGTAATATTTTCTTGCGGCAATTCTTTGATAAATCGCGAAGGAATTTGCGCCTGAGTAGAACCAAAAATATAGCGATTCTTTGCATAAGATAATGTTAAATCTTTTTTTGCCCTAGTTATAGCAACATACATCAATCTTCTTTCTTCTTCAAGACCGTTTCTCTCTTCTATTGACTTGCCACTAGGGAATAAGCCATCTTCTAACCCAGGAACAAATACCACTTCAAATTCTAGACCTTTAGCACCATGGACCGTCATAATATTGACTGCATTTTTAATGTTTTTTTCATCTTTAGCCTCAACTAACGAAATATATTCCAAAAATTCTGTCATAGAAGAAAAATCATCAAGGCTATTAATAAATTCTTCAATATTTTCAATACGACCCTTGGACTCTAGAGAGTTTTCACTCTCCCACATTTTAATATAGCCAAAATCTTGTAAAATATTTTTAGCAATTTCACCGAGATTTGCGTCATTAATTTGCTGATTATAAGACTCAACCTTGGTAACAAAATCTTGCAGCGACTCCTTTGCTTTGCCTTTAACTAGGTTATTATCTAAAGATTGCTTAATTGCTTGTAAAAAGCTAATATTATTATCGCGACCAACTTGCAGAATATTAGCAATTGAACTTGCACCAATTCCTCTTTTTGGGGTGTTGATAATTCTATTAAGAGCCAAATCATCTGCTAAATTAGCACAAATTCTCATATAAGCAATTGCGTCTCTAATTTCAAGTCGATCATAGAATTTCATGCCACCAATAACTCTGTAAGGTATTGATGTGGCAATAAATGCTTCTTCAAATGATCTTGTTTGATAACCTGCCCTAACTAAAATGGCAATCTCATCTGCTTTTTGATTATTATCAGCCAATAAATCAAGAATTCTTTGGGCAATATAACCACTTTCCATGCGGTCATCCATAAAGGATGTAACCTTTACTTTTGATCCCTGACCTAATTCGCTCCATAATTTTTTACCATGGCGATTTTTATTATTTTGAATAACATTATGAGCAGTATCTAAAATATTTGTTGTTGAACGATAATTTTGCTCTAACCTAATTATTTGTGAATTTGCAAAATCTTGCTCAAAACGCAAAATATTTTTAATATCGGCACCTCGCCAGCTATATATTGATTGATCATCATCACCAACACAACAAATATTTTGATGATTTGACGCCAATTGAATTAGCCAATGATATTGAGCACAATTAGTATCTTGATATTCATCAACCAATATATAGCGAAATTTATCTTGATAATAAGATAAAATTTCTTTTGAATTAGCAAAAATTTCAATATTATAAAGTAGCAAATCACCAAAATCAGCACCATTCATTGCTTTTAATCTTGTTTGATAATTATGATAAACTTCTTGCAATTTGGGCAAAATTTCTGATTCTTCCTGACTAACATTTTTTGGAAAAATCATAGCATCTTTAAAGCGAGATATTTTCGCAAGATATGATTTAGGGTTAAATTGTTTGGCATCTATGTTTAAATCGCCAAGAATCTGCTTTAATAAACGCCCCTGATCATCGCTGTCAATTATAGTGAAATCCGATTTTAGACCAATTATCTCAGGATGTCTTCTTAATATTTTAGCAGCTATAGCATGAAAAGTACCCACCCACAAATTATTAACTTGATCACCAATTTCTTGAGCCATTCTTTCTTTCATCTCCTTAGCTGCTTTATTGGTAAAGGTAACAGCCAAAATATTATTTGGCGATGCAAGATAGGAATTAACAATATTAACAATTCGAGATGTCAGTACTCTTGTTTTGCCTGTACCAGCACCTGCAAGCACTAATAACGGACCCTGAACAGTTTGCACCGCTAATTTTTGCTCATTATTTAACTTATCAAGAAACATTTTATTTGATTATTATTAAAAAATATGATATAATTTAATTATCATATTACACTTAAAATTTAAGCTTTGATAAAAAGCTTATTCAAGTAAATTTTTAAAAATTTTTTCAATTTTTAATCATGATTGATTTATATCAAATTTATAAAGAATCTCAACAAGGTGGGCAAGGAGAGGGAGGTTTGCATTTGGCATCATTTTTAGCTACGATAAGTTCCACGTTATTATCTATACAACCTACTATAGCGGGTAAAGATGATATAAAAGATCAGGAATTTTCTAAAAAAGAAATAGCATCATTGTTGAATTTTTTTATTTATTTAGCTGGTGATACTAATGTACTTGCATCCCTTTTGAGTCCTGGAGCAAATAGAGCAAAGAAAGATATAATATCAAAATTTTTTGTTGATGATACAGGTGAACCTCAATTGGACATGGCTCTAAAAAAAATATCATCACGAATTGCTCAATTGCTAGAGTTTAGTAGTGAGGAAAGTAAAATTTCTAAAGAATTATTCGATGAAATAAATCAAAATATCGATAGCTATGCACACAAAACAACAGGGGAAGAAGGTTTTGATCAACATGCCGCATCATCACCTTTAGATATTAGTCTAGAAATTAAAAGCTCTGCATCACATAGCGATGATAAGCATAAGAACATAGATTGTTATATAGAAGAATATAAGAAAATTCTTGAAAAAGAAGAAGAGTTTGCAAAAAAACTTAATGAAGAAGAACAAAAGAATCTATCGCCTAAAAAATATAGCGGCATTGGCGCTTCTGTTGAAATGATATCGAACGAAGAGGGGAAAATTACTGGATTTAAAGTTTTATCCGTAGTCGAAAATTCCCATGCTCAAGATATAGGGTTAAAAGAAGACAATACTTTACAGCTTAATACTCCTGTTAATGAAGATGAAATTAATGCAATAGTCGATAATATAAGAAATTTAGATCTTAGCAATTTATATATTGAGAAAGACGGCAAAACAGAAAAATTAGAAATACTAGAAACACCTTCACCTAGGAGGCAATTTTTTTCTACTGAAGAATGTGCAATTAAAATGATAAGTGCCGATGAGGCTGGTATTGAAACAGTAGCTAGAAAATTGGATTTTGATGGTGCATCAGGAGAAACTCCGGGGCCTGATTGTTCTGTAATATCACGTTCTTCTCCTACAATGATAGATAATGGGGTCACACACTTTCCGTGATAGATAATGGGGTCAGACCCC
>JAUROA010000036.1 GCA_030835745.1 Alphaproteobacteria bacterium | reverse complement strand
GTTGTTTAGCCAGTTCTAATAAACCAAGCTTTGGTTTGATTATTTTTTTCTCAATATTATTCATAGTTAAGTGCTATTTTAAATTAATAAAAATATTATTTTATAAAGCACTGTCTGTCAGATCAAGTAGTGGTTTTTACAATTAAGGAAATATGATATTTTACCAACTGCCATATATAATACCATATGTAGCTAACTCTAAAAACACTTTTAATAAATTAAGGGTTTATAAATAAAGCTATAACAAATCTATAAATCTTATTCTCTAATTCTGACAAGGTCCTATAATAGCTATTCTTAATTTTATGATCCTTTATGTGCTGAATTATAATTCTAATATCTATATTGCTTGGAGTTGTGTCGCAATTTCACTCTTAATTTAATCATCGGTGCTTACTCTAGGATCTAAATAATCACATCCTCTTCGTCGTTTCAATTTAGATATGGGATTGTATTGTTTTCATTGATTTTGAAGAATGCTTGAAAGAAATTCCGCCTTTTCGTTTTAATGTAGATGTAGAAGGATTATCATCTGAACTTTGAGTATCCAGACCTTTTTCTTCTGCCCCATATTTTATTTTTCTATCTTATCTTCAGCCTGTGAGTCATATAGCAATTCTTTTGTAGCTTCTAACATTTCTTGTAAATGTTTTGTTTGCGCATCTTTCTCTTTTATCTCTTTTGCTTGCGTGAGTAATTTATCACCTTCAGCACATAACGTAGTATATAGATTAGATGATATTATTTTTTCATATTCACGTATCATTTGACCTCTTACCTCGTGCTCATCTTCACTTAGGACTAAATTTTCAGATAATTGAATTATATTAGTTATTTTCACGTTATAGCTACTACAAAGTATAACATATAAGTATAATTGACGAACTTCACTTGATTTTTCATCTGACCGAAAAAGATTTTTTGCTCTATATTCCGGTTTACTGCTATAAAATTTTTCTGTAGATATTAATTCTTCAGAATTATTCTTAGAATGACTATATTTCGATATTAATTCATAAGGAATAGGTGATTGAACCATTTTTATTTCGTATAAAAGACCTCCAACTATCATTTCAATATCATTTAAAAACTGCCCATTATTATTGGTAACGATAGAGTCATAAAGATTTTTGTCTGATTCGCGAAGAAAAACGTGTGTAAATCCATTTCTTTTAAATAGGTTTTTTAAATCTTTGATATCTAAATCGTTAAATTCCCCTTGTGCAATTTTTACATTTCTCTTTGCGTATTCATACATCTTTGTATATATATCAAAAAGTTTTTGATACTTCTTTATCTCATCATTATCCTCTATTTCCTGTGCATATGTATCAATACCAGTTAGCACTTGGTTTTCTTTAAGTGCATTAGCTAATGCTCTAGCCCCAGTAACTCCTATTTTTTCGCTATCTACATCAATGTAAGTTACAGATCTGTTTTTAGCAAGTGCATTTGCTAATGCTATGGCCTCAACATCTCTTATCTGATTATCCCCTAAACTAATATGCTTGATAAATGGGTATGCGAAAAGTACATTTGCTAATGCTGCAATTCCATCATCTCCTATTTTATTACTCCCTAATCTAATTAACTCGACAGATGTGTTTACCGTAAGTGCATTTGCTATTGCTATGGCCCCAACATCTCCTATCTGATTGCACCCTAAATCAATACTCTTGACAGATGCGTTTATCGTAAGTGCATTTGCTAATGCTATGGCCCCAACATCTCCTATATCATTATTCATTAAATAAAGATCATCTAAAATTTTGTTCACTTTAAGTGCGCCAGCTAATGCTACAACTTCAGCATCTCCTATTTTAGCAAAGGCTAAAGTAGCCTCGTTTAGATTTGGATCATTGCTGGTCAATTTCTGTATTGCGTCATTAAGTTCTATTATTTTTCCTATAAATATAAATATTTTTATTATGACACATCATATCATATTTTTTAATTATGTCTAGTTTTTTTGATATTTGTGATTTTTATACTGACTCAATATGTTTATTAATGTATATAAAATATATTATCCCTATTACTTTAGAGGAATTGATAATTAACAGATATTATAAGTTTTGTTGTTTTTATATGTTATATTTATCTTTAATTTATTAGATAATTGATCTATATTCTTACATCTGATATCTATTTTCTTTGATATGAAATCTAAGGATACTACTAATATCTTTTATTGTTAATATATGTTATTATTTTGTTAGTTTTGATGATGTAATATTATAGAGTTGCTTTAAGCAAAATACATTGATAGGTTAATTTTCTTGTTTTATCAAAGAGATAATTTCTTTATTAATCTTTTTGTTGTTAATAAATGATTCAGAAATTTGAGTCATTGCATTATCATTAACGAGGTACATTGTGCTAACATAATCAATATTAGTTTTAACCCCATTATATGGAACTTTAAGCTTATATTTCATTTGTATGACATTACCAACCTGCATGCCGCTTGCGGGTTCAACCGAATCATGGCCGATAGCACTAAAGGTTTTATCTTCATTTAATGTGACTAACCAGGTTCTAGAGTCTTTATTATTGTTATTATCAATAAATTTTTGGCGAATTATACCTTTATCACCATCCCAACTACCATTAATTTGAATGGTTTTAGTAGCGATTATTTTGTCATTCTTGTCAAATTTTACAGAAAATGCTTCGATGTCTCCTTGATAAAAGCTTTTTATATCTGCTTTAATGGAATTATTAAGACTATCTGGTATGATATTTTTATTGACTGATTTATTATGCACTAAGTTGCAAGAGGCCAATAAGGATATTGCTGAAATTAATAGTATTTTTTTAAACATTTCTAATAAAATAATGGTTATAATTTTTTGATAATAAGAAATAATATCTTATAAGGCAATAACTTAAGTAATTTTATTATTAAGGTAAATTTCTTAGGGAAGTGAATTTCAAACTTCTTTTTATTGATACCGTTGTAAATTATATTTGCCGCTTCTTTTGTTGAAATAATAAAGGGCATGTGAAATTTATTTTTCTTAGTTAATCTTGTATTAACAAAGCCAGGATTTATGATCGATAAATTAATATTTTTTTCTTTTAGCTGACAATATATTCCTTCAGCAAGATTAATAATTGCTGCTTTTGTGGCGCCATAGGTTAATGAATTTGGTAATCCGCAATATCCAGCAACGCTAGCTATTATAGCTATATGACCGGATCTCTTTTTTTTCATATGATTTGTAACTATATGTAAAAAATTAAGACATCCTCCCAGATTTGTTGATAAAATTTGATGTGAATATTTAATATCAAATGAAAAGATATTTTCTGGTTTATATAAAGCAGGAGCATAAATTGCAATATCAATTTTTTTGATCTCCTTATTTATTTTAGCAAAAGATTTTTGAAAATTGTTGATGTTACAAACATCAAAATCTGCAATGATAATTTTTTGCGGATTATTTTTTTGTTCAATTTGTTTCTTAAGCTGAGCTAGCTTATCTTTACTTCTTGCAGATAATATTATATTATAACCATTATTGTAATATTGATAAGCAAGTGATTCTCCAATACCATAACTAGCGCCAATTATCCAACATGATTTAGCCATTTATTTTATCTTCAATATTTCTGATTTCATTACATAAATTCAAATCCTTGGTTAATAGTTTTTCTATTATTTTGCAAGAGTAGATAACGGTGGCATGATTTTTGCCGCCAAATTTTTCACCAATTTTAGGAAAGCTTTCTTGAGTATGATTTTTAGATAGATACATAGCGATTTGTCTTGGTCTAGAAATTGACCTTAATCTTGAAGATGAACTAAGATCTGATATTTTAATATTGTAAAAATTAGCTACAATTTTTTGTATTTTAGAAATAGTTGGAGATTCAGAATTAGATTTAACAATATATTGGTTAAGAATTTTTTGAGTATTTTGAATAGTAATCTCTTCATCTAAAAATAACTTTTCAGCAATAAGTTTCTTAAGGGCTCCTTCTAAGTCTCTAACAGAGGTTTTGACATGTTGAGCAATGAAATTTATAACTTCTTCAGAAATTTCTTGCCCAAGAGCGCAGGCTTTTTCTTTTAAAATGGTTATTCTATCGTTAAAGTCTGGGCTTTTAAAGTTAATAACCATACCGCCAGATATTCTTGATTTAAGCTTTTCATCAATATTTTCAAGAGCTGACGGGTCTCTATCGCATACTAAAACAACTTGCTTATTATCTTCAACAAGTGAATTAAAGCAATTCATAAATTCTTGTTGGGTACTTTCCTTGCCGGCTATAAATTGAATATCATCAACAATTAAAACATCAATAGAGCGCATTTTTTCTTTAAATGACATTATGTCATTACTTTTAATAGACTTCACAAAGTGAAACATAAATTTTTCAGCAGAAAGATATACTATTCTTTTGCTCTTGTCATTTTCTTTTAATTGCCAAGCTATAGATTGTGCCAAATGAGTTTTACCCATTCCAACGCCACCATGAATAAATAAAGGAATTTTATCGTCAAAAAGATTTGTTTGAATATCAAGGCCAGAAGCAATTTTTGCCATTGATAAAGCAAGTTTATTATATTTGCAGCTAACAAAGCTGTTAAAAGTATATCGATTATTTAAATCAGTTCCAAAAGAGAATACATTATCATGTTTTGATAAATTAGCAATTGTGCTATTATTTTTTTTAGATACTGTCTTAATGGCATTTTGACTATCATCGTGGATGATAGATATTTTTTTAACCTTATTTTTGATAGATGAAATGATATCGCAAAATTTTGAGCTTTTATTTTCAATATATTCTCTTCTTACCCAATCTCGAACAAATTTAGAAGGTGCTCTTAATATTACTTCGTGATCATTAAGTATTAAAATGGTTAAATCTTTAAACCATTTATTAAATATTTCTTGACCATAATGGTTAATTGCCACATTCTCAAAAGTTTTTAAAAACTGATCAATGTTAAGATTATCTTGTAGATTTGTATTTTCTTGATTAATATCTTTCATGCTAATTTTGAATCCATGGTAAATTATTAGCTTTCCAGCCATTCAAAAAACCGCGCTGTTGATTGCTATTTAACTCTCCTTCAAAGCCATTAATAATATTAAAGCAATTTTTATAACCTAAATTTTTTATATATTGTGCTGCCATATTAGATCTAGAACCGCTTTTGCAAAGAAAATATAGATTGACGTTTTTGGCTTCATTGCTAAATAATGAATTTAAGCTTTCTTCGATCTGAATATTAAATTCTTTATTTTCTTCCATATTTGGATATGTTAGCCACTCTATCAATAGAGCTTTATTTTTAAGATTGCTATCATTAACTATTCCAACAAATTTATGCTCAATATTAGTTCTTACATCAATGAGCACAGAATTTGGATTTTCGCGCAAATCTTTCCAGGCGTTATTAGGGTCAATCTGTTCAATCATTAAAATATGTTATTTACTTAAATCTAGATCAATTTTTAAGAAAAATATCGCAGCAGTAAAGAAAATTATCCTAAATTGTCAAAAATAAATTACTTGACACCAGCAGCACCGGATTCATCTTAATACCAATTTGATACAGTAGCTCTGAGCCCTATTTTGCCTGTTAAGATCTAAAAATACAAGTTTTATTATGTCAAAAAAGAACAGTTTTTTTCAAAAATTTATCTGATATAAGATGAGGCCGGTAATATTAAACATAAATTATGATATATTGCACCAAGCTCATCTTTAAAAAAATAAAAATTTAATTTTAAACTCATATTATTTGCTTAAAAATATTTTCTAAAATTCAATCAAAATTGCTATTATCATTACTTCTGATGAATAGATACTAATTAATATAATTTAATTATCTAAAGGTTTAGTAATTTGAAGGAGTAAGATATGAATAAAGAGAAAATCTTTGGGAAAATAATATATAAATCTCCAGAAATAAAATCAAATTTATTATTTTCTTAATTTTTAAGTCTTCAAAAATAAAATAATTGAGCAAGAAATTTGAATCAATGATAAATTAACCAGCATTAATTATATTTTGCTAGTAATTAAAAAAGATATCTTTAATTAACTAATCTATAGGAGATGAGCAGGTTCTGCCTATTTGTGAGCCAATTTTATAGCTTTTATTATTTTTAAGATCTTCAATAATTTTTAAGAAATTTTCACTTGTTAGATCTTCAACATAATCATCATTTATTTGTACTACTGGGGCATTAGCACATGCACCAAGGCATTCAACTTTTTTAATAGTGAATAATTTATCAATTGTTGTTTCGTCTATATCAATATCTAGCTTTTTTTTGCAATCGTTAATTATTTTATCAATACCTCTAAGCATACAAGGGGTGGTCATGCAGAATTGTAATAAATATTTGCCAACGGGCTTTAAATTATACATTGTATAAAAGCTGGCTACCTCATATACTTTTATCTCAGGCATATTGAGTAGATTGGCAATATAATTTATAACATCTTTTGATATCCAATTTTCATTTTGTCTTTGGGCAAGATCTAAAAGAGGCATGACGGCTGATTTTTGCCTCTTATCTGGGTATCTAGCAATAATTTTATTAGCCAAATCAAGGTTTTTTTTAGTAAATTTAAAGCTCATTTTAGTTTATTTAACTTGTCTCCAAACTGCTTTTTTAGCAGCTAATAATAAAAAGAATAATATTATTAAGAAAAGCATGGTTCTAATACCCATTTTTTTTCTATGCTCAGTTTCTGGTTCTGCTGCCCATTGCAAAAAATTTACAACATCAATGGCAATTTGCTCTTTTGAAGCAAAAGTGCCATCATTATATTCAATATGCAAATCGTCAGTTATAGGCATTGGCATTGATATTTGCCTTCCTTCAAAATATGGGTTATAGTATTTTCCTTTAGTTAATGCAAATTCTTCGGGTGCTTCTTCATATCCCATAAGGAGTGAATATACATAATTAGCTCCATCTGGTCTGGCTTTGACTATTAAAGACATGTCAGGTGGATAAGCCCCGCCATTGGCAGATCTTGCTGCATTTTCATTTGGATATGGTTCTACAAATTTATCAGTAGGTAGTCCAGCTCTTTCAAACATGTCTCCTTCTTCATCTGGCCCGTCAGTTATTGTGGCTTCAGATGCTATTTGCTTTATTTCATTTTCTGAAAAACCAATATCGGATAAATTACGATAAGCAACTCTTTTAAGTCCATGACATGAAGAGCAAACCTCCTTATATACTTGATATCCTCTTTGAATTGATGATCGATCAAATCTACCAAAAAAACCGTCAAATTCCCATTTTAGCTTTTTGGGTGATAATGCATGTGTAGCAAGTGGGTCATTATCATCTTTATTACTAGAGGCGGCATAAGATGACATTGCTGAGACTAAGAGTATTAATATTATTTGTAATATTTTTGATTTCATTAAATTAACTATTCTTGAATATTTTGAGTATAATTCTTCTTCTTTTTACTTTTTTTGTAATGTTCATCAATAGATAGAGGAACTGGTAATGTTTTTTCAAATTTTGGCAATTTTGGCAATATTATTAGAAAATAAGCAAAATAATAAAAGGTTGAAAATCTGGCAGCTATAACATACCAGCCTTCTGCTGGTGCTTGTCCAAGCCATCCTAAAAAGATAAAGTTTATAATAAAGATGATATAGAATTTTTTAAATAATGGGCGATAAGCTCCTGATTTGACTTTTGATTTATCAAGAAATGGCAGGGCAAATAATATTAAAATTGACCCAAACATAAGAATTACTCCACCTAATTTATCAGGAACAGCTCTTAAAATTGCATAAAATGGCAAGAAGTACCACTCAGGTACAATATGAGCAGGTGTTACAAGTGGATTAGCTGGAATATAATTATCAGGATGTCCTAATGAATTTGGAAAAAAGAATAAGAAATAACCAAATATTATAAAAAATGCTGCAAATCCTACCATATCTTTAATGGTAAAATATGGATGAAATGGAATAATGTCTTTTTTGGTTTTAATTTCAACACCGCTTGGATTATTAGAGCCTGATGTATGGAGGGATGCCAAGTGAAGCATTACCATGGCAACAATAATAAAAGGTAGCACAAAGTGCAAAACAAAGAATCTATTTAAAGTTGGGTTGTCAACTGAATAACCACCCCAAAGCCATGTTACAATAGCATCGCCAACTACTGGAATTGCAGAAAATAAGTTTGTAATAACGGTAGCTCCCCAAAAGCTCATCTGACCCCATGGCAGAACATATCCTAAAAATGCGGTTGCCATCATTAGTAAGAAAATCAATATACCAAACCACCATAATAATTCTCTTGGGGCTTTATATGATCCGTAAAAAAGGCCGCGCCCAATATGGATAAAAACCGCAACAAAAAACATTGAAGCACCAACAGCATGTATATATCTGATAAGCCATCCATAGCGCACATCTCGCATAATATGTTCAACTGAATCAAAGGCCATATCGGCATTTGGAACATAATGCATTGCTAAAAATAGCCCTGTAAGAATTTGAATAACAAGAGCAATACCAGCTATAGATCCAAAATTCCACATATAGCTTAAATTTTTAGGATATGGATGTTTTAATAAGGTATTTTCTAAAGATGAAATAATAGGGAGTCTTTTATCGATCCAATTTGCAACTTTTGATCTCTGTGTAAGTGACTCCTTCAGCTCATTTTGAATATGATTTGCCATAATTATCCTATTTTAATTATATTGTCCGAAATAAATTCGTAAGGAGGGATTTCGAGATTAGTTGGTGCAGGACCTTTTCTGATTCTTGCTGAAGTATCGTAAACTGATCCGTGACAAGGGCAAAACCAGCCTTTATATTCTCCTTGTCCTCCAATAGGGACGCATCCTAGATGAGTACATATTCCAATGGTTACTAGCCATTGTTCTTTGCCAGGTTTAACTCTTTGAGCATCTTCTTGCGGGTCTTTTAATTCAATTAGTGGAACTTTTTTCGCTTCTTCAATTTCTTTGGGAGTTCTATGTTTGATAAATACTGGTTTTCCCCGCCACATTACTTTTTTTTCTTCACCAAGAGGTATTGAAGAAATATCTACCTCAATGGAAGCTAAAGCTTGCACATCATCTGATGGATTCATGCTATCGATAAAAGGAAGAAATGCACAAACTGCACCAACTCCAGCTGCACTATATGCTGTATTAGTTAGCAATTTACGACGAGACTTATCTTTAGGTGTTTCAATATCAATCTCTGAATTTTGACTTTCTTTATTATTTTTTGACATTATAAATTATTATAATTTATTCATAAAATAGTTTATATAACTATCTAATAATAAGCATTAATTTATAAAATATATATGACAATTTTGCAAGTAAAAAAACTACCTCATGCTAGCGACTTAGAATTACCTCAATATAAAACTCAAGGCAGTGCCGGCATGGATCTTTTAGCTGCTATTTCAAATGATATCATATTAAAGCCCAATGAAGCAAAAATGATTCAAACTGGAATTGCTATTGCTCTTGAGCCTGGATTTGAGGCGCAAATTAGACCAAGATCTGGTTTGGCGTTAAAAAATGGCATTACTGTTTTAAATACTCCAGGAACTATTGATTCTGATTATCGAGGAGAAATTTGTGTAATTTTAATCAATCATTCTCAAAATGATTTTATCATTTCAAGATCAATGAGAATAGCACAAATGGTAATTGCAAAATATGAGCAAGCAAAGATTGAAATTGTGCAAAATCTAGATTCAACAAATAGAGGTGAGTCAGGATTTGGATCAACTGGAACCATGTAATAAATGTCTTTGAGTCAAGCTTTTATTTTTGCTGCTGGCGAAGGAAAAAGAATGAGGCCTCTCACCAAAGAGACGCCAAAACCGCTATTAAAAATTAAAAATAAAGCAATAATAGGATATAGTTTAGAGAAAATTAACAATCATCCATCAATCAAAAATATCATTATTAATGCTTATTATTTAGCTGATAAGGTGCAAAAATTTATTAACCTTGAAAATAACCCAAAAATATCACTATCATATGAGCGTTCAAAAATTGAAACGGGAGGTGCCTTAATTTATGCTAAGAATAAAATTGACTTATCTAGCCCGCTGCTAATTATTAATGGCGATATTATTTGGAGCGAAGCTAAAAATTTCTGCGAGATTAGCTATTTATGGCAAAATTGGCAAGAAATTAAAGGTAAAAACCCTGATTGCAAAATATTATTGGGCCTTAAAAATAAAAATGATATTTTTGGATATGATGCATCATTGCCAAATAGCGGAGATTTTGATATGCAAAATAATAATTTATATTATTTTTCAAATAAACCAACTAATTTTGTATATACTGGAATGGCCATTATTGATCCATCAATATTAAATCAAGATATTGATAAAAAATGCTTCTCATTTTCATATTTTATGAAACAAAATATCGATCAAAATGGCTTATTAATCAATACTAAAGGCATTGAACTTAAAAGTAGGTTTTTTCATATAGGAGATTGTGAATCATATTATAAAGTTCAAAATATAATATAATTAACGCTTATAATTATTAGCCTAATCGCCTGGGAAAATATTAGCCTTAAGAGCTTTTAAATTGTGATTGTCAATTTTATTGCCAGATTTTATAGCCTGATCAATTAATGCAGACAATAATTGTGTAAAATTAATATTATTTTTGTTGCTTTGCCACAAATAATATCCTAATGAACCAGGAAGGGGATTTATTTCATTAAACCAAATTTCTTTAGTTTTTTCATTACATAAGAAATCTATCCTTGGCGCGCCATTAAAATTAAATATTTCAAATAATTTAATAGTGGTATTTTCTATAAATTCTTGATGTTTTTTAGTTAATTTAGGATTGATCTCTCTTGACGAAGAAGCCATTCCTTGCGAAGAAGGAAATTGTAATTTATTGTCAAAATCATTATCATCATTGAGATATTTATCTTTAAAAGTAAGAAAATTACTATTTTTTAAAGGCTTCTCAATTGCTGATAATTCTAATTTGCCCGATAAGCAATTTGTAGCGCTAATATTATATTCTACTAGATTTTCAACAAAGGGTTCAATTATTGCAGCATTATCAATTTTAAATATTTCTAAAAGTGACTCATATAGCTCATCTGGATCTTTTGCTTTAGAAACGCCAACACTACTTCCTAAATTGCACGGTTTTACACATAAAGGGAATTCTAAATTAATTTCATTTAATATTTGGTTTTTATTGAGTGATTCTGGTTTGGAAATTATTTGATCTGGCAATACATTAATATCATGACTTTTCAGGATTTTCTTAGTCATAGATTTATTCATAAATATAGCAGAGGTAAAGTGATCAGCTCCAGTATGTGGAATATTAAGCATTGATAATAATCCTTGAATTTGACCATTTTCTCCAGCACTACCATGAAGCGCAAGAAATGCTATATCAAAAAGAATTCTATTTTTTTTATTAAATATTGAATTATTTTCAATTTCAAAAAAAGGCCTCTGCTTATGACCTATAGATGTTTTTAAAGATATTTTATTGAGTTTATCCTTAATTTTTTGACTAAAATGATAATTTTTACGCTGCAAGAGCTCTTTGCCATGGTACCATTGACCATATTGATCAATATATATAGGAATAACTTTATATTTGGTTGAATCAATTGCCTCAATAATTTGAAGTCCAGTTAAAATACTAACATCATGTTCAACAGAAACTCCACCAAAAATAACTGCAATTATTTTTTTTTCTTTCATGTGATTTTAATTTAAAATATCAACTAAGTCATCAATAAAATTATTGTTATTAATTACTTTTAGGCTGTTTTTTACAAGGGTTTTGTGAAATTTGCTATCTTCGATTAATTTACTAATATTATCAATTATTTCATTATTAGATTTAGCTATTATGCAGCCATTATTTTCAGATAAATTGCGATAAATATCTTTAAAATTAAAGACATTTTTACCGCAAATTACTGCGCATTGAAGCTTGATAGCTTCATAAGGATTATGGCCGCCAGCATTAATAATAGATCCTCCAATAAAAGTAAAATCACATAATTTATAAAATAAGCCCAGTTCAGCGAAAGTGTCAACTAGATAAATTTCAGTCTTCTTGGTAATCTTGTCATTATTGCTCCTAACTGCTAAATGATAATTTTCAAATAATTTTTGCAATGATTTAGATCTGTTAATATGACGCGGAATTATTATTAAAAGCAAATCGTTAAATTTATTTTTTAATTTTTGATAACATTTGAGCAATTCTTGCTCTTCATTTTCATGTGTGCTAGAACATAAAAAAACTGGTCTATTATCAATTTGTTTTGCAATGATTTGCAATTTTGAATTATCATATAAAAGTGGCATGCTTTGTGATTTTAAGTCGCCAAAATATAAAATTTTACTATTTGATAAATTTTTAAATTTTGCAATATCTTCTTTACACTGCACTATGATTTTGTCAAATTGATCAAATAAATCAATTCTAAGAAATTTTTTTGCAAAAAGCCAAAAATTATAGGATTTATCAGATATTCTGGCATTGATTAGATTGATCTTACAACCAATATTTTTGCTTTCATATATAAGATTGGGCCAAATTTCTGATTCAATAAAAAAAACTTTAGTAAACTTCCAGTGATTAAGGAAGTTTTTAACGCAAAATAAGGTATCAATAGGTAAAAATTGATGAATTACCCTACCATTATATTTTATTATTTCCTTATTGATAATTTTAGAAGAAGATATAGTGGTTGTGGTTAAGATAATTGTACAAGATTTATCATTTTTAAGAATTTTGTCAATTAAAATTAATGCCGAATTTGCCTCTCCAACACTTACGCCATGAACCCAGAAAATATCTCTATTTCCAATGGGTCTGGCAGTTTTGGTTTTGCCAAATCTCTCTCCTAATCTTTTTTTATCTTCTTTGCCTTTATATGTTCTGTAAAATAGCCATATTTCTATGAAAGGAAATAGAATAACTGATACTATTTTATAAAAAATTATCATATTTAACAACCGCCTGCAGATTTGATAAAGAATTTTTTAATTTTGGGCATTTTATTAAGAGTTGCAAGGCCAAATCTTCTAATAGCTTGAATTGCAAGTAATTTGGTGTCAAATATTGAATTTAAGACATCAGTTGCAGCAGCTATTTTGAGCGCATTAAATTTAGATTTTCTGTTATATTCTTCTATAACATTTGGCGAAGATATATCCAGGCCGTTAAGATGATTTCTTTTAACTAGCTCGTAAAGAGTTTTAATTGAAGTGATTGCTAAATTAAAACCTTGTCCAGCAATAGGATGTATTGAGCACGAAGAATCACCAACTAGCAATAATTTCTTATTGTAAAATATATCGGACTCAACAAGCTTTAAAGGATAAGTAGCTTTTCTTGAAATTTGCGTAACATGACCAATATCAGTGGCGGTTTTCTGATCTAGCTGAGCAATAAAATTTTTATGATTAAGCTTTAAATAAGCATCAAGATGTTTATTTGGAATAATCCACACAATAGATGATTGATTTGGATCTTTAAGAGGCAATATTGCTAAAGGTCCTCCAGGGTAGAATTTTTCCCAAGCGCAATTATTATGAGGTTTTTCATGAGTAACGTTAAAAACAACAGCAGTTTGCTTATATTTTTTTTCTGTTGTTCTAATGTGATATCTCTTTCTTAATCCGGAAAATTTTCCATCACATGCCAAGATTAATTTTGAATATATATTCATTTGATTATTAAGAGTAATCATGCATTTTTGATTATATATTTCTTGATAAATATTAGGGCAATATATTGAGATATTTTCGCTTTCTTCAATTTTTTTTCTTAAAGCATTATGAATTCTGTAGCTCTCTATAATTTGACCAAGTTGTTTAGTATCTCTATTGGCTTCAATGCCAATAAAATCTAGAATAAATGATGAATCGCAATCTGTAATTTTAATATTTTCAATTGTACCAGAGTATTTTTTCAACTCATTATATATGCCTATTTCTTTAAAAACTTCAAGAGAGCGAGAAGATATTGCAAATCCTCTGCCATCAGGTTGCCTATCACATTTAAGCATATAGTCTTTTTCAATAATAGCAATTTGAATATCTTTAGAAATTTTAGAAAGATATAAAGCAGCAGTCATTCCAGCGAATGATCCGCCTATAATTGAAATATCATAATGTTTATCCATAATTTATATCATTTTTTTTGGGTTAACCCATATATCAAAATCACTTTCCTTAACAAGCTTCAATTTAATTGCAGCTTGCTTTAGAGTTGAGTTATCAATATGAGCGGTTTTAGCAATTTTTGCTGCATTATCATATCCTATATGAGGATTTAACGCAGTAACAAGCATTAGAGATTGCTCTAATAATTGATTGATCCTTTCAAGATTGGGCTTAATACCAATTAAGCATTGATCAATAAAAGAATTAATACCATCACTTAGCAAGTTTATTGAGTTAACAATATTATATATGATCATGGGTCTAAACACGTTAAGCTCAAAGTGACCATTAGTGCCGCCAATTGTAATGGCATTGTGATTTCCAATAATTTGGCAAGATATCATAGTAAGGGCCTCGCATTGTGTTGGGTTAACTTTTCCAGGCATTATAGAAGATCCAGGCTCATTTTCAGGAAGAATTATTTCTCCAAGGCCAGATCTAGGTCCAGATGCAAGAAAGCGAATATCATTTGCTATTTTCATGATCGAAGTAGCAATAGTATTAAGAGTTCCGGATAATGCCACAAGGTTATCACAACTTGCAAGAGATTCAAATTTATTAGGGCTAGTAATAAATTCTTCTATTTTGTTATCATTAATATTTATATTATTTTCAGATTTTATTTGATCCAATTTAGCTTTATTTTCCTTAATGATCTCTGATATATTTGAAGATTGTGAAATTTTTTTGGCAAATTTTGTAGCAAATAATTTGTGACTATTAAGTCCGGTGCCAACTGCAGTACCTCCTTGAGCTAAATGCATTATGTCATTTACCGAATTATTAAGGCGTAAAATATTATTTAATATTTGTTGCTTATATGCAGAAAATTCCTGACCCAGAGTTAATGGAGTTGCATCTTGTGTATGAGTTCTGCCAATTTTAACAATATCTTTAAATGAGTATTCTTTTTTGCCTAATTCGTAATAAAAGCGAATTAATGTTGGCATTAATTTACGATAAATCAGTAAAGCACTGCAGACATGCATTGCTGTTGGAAATGTATCATTTGAACTTTGGCCAAGATTGACATGGTCATTCGGGTGAATCGGAGATTTGCCACCTTTTATTTTGTTAACTTTTTCATTGGCAATTGAGGCAATAACCTCATTGCAATTCATATTTGATTGAGTTCCAGATCCAGTTTGCCAAACAACTAATGGAAAATGATTCTCATAATAGGAGTCAATATTTTGTAATATTTCATCGCAGCTTTCAATAATTTGAGTAGCAATATTTTGTGAGTATTTTTGATAATTTTTAGCTTCCTTATCAATATCCATTATTTCTTTATTAGCAATAGCAGCTGATTTTTTAACTAATATCATTGCTTCAATGACCTCTATAGGCATTTTGTGCCCAGGATTATCGCTGCAAATAGGAAAATTTTTAATGCTTCGAGCTGTTTGAGCACCATAATGTGCATCTATTTTAACGTCAATTTGACCCATAGAGTCAGTTTCAATGCGAGTATTAGCTTTTTTTATATCCATTTATCAGTGAGAATTTGTAAATATTATTTTATGAATGTGGTGTTTAAAATTAATTGATAGATTTTATTTTAATCCAATAATCTTACAGAATTGTTCGGGGTCAAGACTTGCTTTGCCAACAAGCAGACCATCGATCCCAGGGGTGTTCATAAGATCATTGGAGTTGTCAGAATTTATTGAGCCTCCATAGATTATGTATAAATTTTCATATTTATCTTTCATTTTTTCAGATATCACCGACTTAATATGTTGCGCCATTTCCGAAAGCTCATTAACATTAGGAGTTTTTCCTGTACCAATTGACCAAATAGGTTCATAGGCGATAATAATGTTGAAAATTTTCTGATCACTAGGAAGAGAATTTGATATCTGATTTGTAATATATTCAAGATGCTTTCCTTCTTCACGAATTTCTCTTGGTTCTCCAATGCATAAAATTGGTTGAACAGAGTTTTTTATAGCGGCACTAATTTTTTTTGATATTTTTTTATCACTTTCTTTGTGGTAAATTCTTCTTTCTGAATGTCCAGTAATAACAAATTCGCAACCAATTTCACTGAGCATTTTTGCACTAATATCTCCAGTATAGGCACCATTATCTTCATGATGACAATCTTGAGCACCAAGTGATAATGCTCTAGAGCTCATGATAAATTCACTAACTTCATCTTCTGGCAAATCTTCAATTTTTTTATTTTCTTTTTCTAATTCGCCTTTTAGGAAGGTAATTGAAGCATTGGTAAGTTCGCTATCAATAAATTCAATTAAATGAAATGGCGGGCATACAACCACTCTTTTTTCATTTAATGGTTCAACATTTTTAGAAACAGTCTCAAGGTAATTTTGTAACCATGAACCGATATCACTGAATCCATAATTCATTTTCCAATTAGCAACTATAAGTTTCATTATCAATTTAATTTAATTAATTATGAATTATAAAATAGAACCAATCTTATAAAATGCAAATCATTCATAATTATTTTTAAATAATAATGAGCAGTCACCATATGAAAAAAAACGATATTTATTTTTAATGGCTGTTTGATATAAATTATGGGCATTTTTAATGCCAATAAAGGCGCTAACAAGCATGAATAATGTCGATTTTGGCAGATGAAAATTAGTTAGTAAAATATCTATAACCTTGAATTTATATGTAGGATAAATAAAAATATCAGTATCATCAATTTTGGCAATAATTTCATTTTGAGAATTTACAGCCGACTCAATTGCTCTAAGAGATGTTGTGCCAACTGCAATAATTTTATTATTATTTTTTTTGGCATTATTTATCATTGAGGCGGTTTGATCATTAATTTCAAAATATTCCTTATGCATCTTGTGATCCTTAATTTTGTCGCATCTTACGGGTAGAAATGTGCCAGCGCCAACATTAAGTGTAATTTTAGCAATTTTAGCACCCTTTTTTTCAATTAAAGATAATATCTCTTTATTAAAATGAAGTCCTGCGGTTGGTGCAGCAACTGCGGAACCATTTTTAGCATATATTGTTTGGTAATTTTTTTGATCATCAATATTAAAAGAATTTCTTTTAATATATGGTGGTAAAGGTATTTGTCCATATTGTTCAATTTTTTTAAAAAAATCTTTTTTATTGTAAGGAAATGCTATATTGATGAATCCATCATCAAGCTTTTTGGTAATTTTTGCTTCAAAATCTTTAGAAAATATTACAATATCATTATCCTTAATTTTTTTAGCAGGTTTGCATAAAGCTTGCCAGGTAATGCAGTTTTTTTGATAATTAATTTCTTGATCTAGATTAATTTCTAGCTTAATGTTATTACTTTTTATAATGGCCGATAATTTTGCCTTTATAACTTTAACATCGTTAAATATAACAACATCACCCTTATTGATATAGTCAATAAAATTAGTAATTTTTTGATGAGTAATTTGATGATTGCAATCAAAAACCAGCATTTTAGTATTTTCCTTATTATCAATTGGTTGCTGGGCAATTAAATTTTTGGGTAAATCAAAATTATAATCTATAATATTAAACATGGATAAAACTAATAAAACTCATTTTGGCTTTAAAAATGTTGATAAAGATCAAAAAACTCGTCTTGTTAAAAATATATTTTCTAATGTTGCTACCAAATATGACTTAATGAATGACTTAATGAGTGCCTCAGTTCATCGCATTTGGAAAAATGAAATGGTAAAACATATTGATTTTTGTGTGCAAGGTAAAAAAGCTAAAAATTTATCATATGATTTTAATATTATAGATTTGGCAGGCGGAACTGGTGATATTGCATTTAGAATTGCTAAAAAAGCGCAATTAGAGAATATAAGTAGCACAATAAATGTTGTTGATATTAATCAAGAAATGTTAGAAGTTGGTAAAGAGCGAAATTTAAATTGCAAAAATTATAGTAATATCAAATTTATTTGCCAAGATGGTGAGAATCTAAAATTTGAAGATAATTATTTTGACTATTTTACTATTGCTTTTGGTATTAGAAATTTTACTAATATAGATAAAGCCTTGAGTGAAGCAAAAAGAGTTTTGAAACCTGGTGGTAAGTTTATTTGTCTTGAATTTTCAAAGATAAATGATTATTTCTTACAAAAAATATATAATTTTTACTCTTTTAAGATTATACCTAAAATTGGCGAAATTGTACTAAATGATAGAGATTCCTATCAATATTTAGTTGAATCAATCAGAAAATTTCCAGATCAAGAAACTTTTGCGCAAATGATTACTGATTGTGGGTTTAAAGGGGTAAGTTTTAAAAATTTAACATTTGGAACTGTGGCAATTCATATTGGTGAAAAATGATAGTTATTGAACATAATAAGAAAAAACAATTTATAAAAAATCTTTTACTGAAATTTAAAAAAATTGCTAAAATTACTGCAACTATAGCAGTTACGTTGCTGGCATTATATCTGGCAATTATAATGTCTTTTTTTATTTTAATTTTACTGGCTATTTTTGCAATTTTTTGCTATTTCAAATTTTTTTTCAAAAATAGTAAATAGCAGCCAAGTGCTATTAGAGGCAGGCATAGAAATTGACCCATAGTAAAATTTTGCATTATAAAACCAAGGTGATGATCTGGTTCTCTAAAAAATTCAATACCAAATCTGGCACTGCCATAAAATATAAGAAATATTGCACTTATTTTTCCATGATAATTAATTAATTTTGTTTTTTTATAGCAAAAAAATAAAATAAGAAATAGTAATATACCTTCAAAAAATGCTTCATAAAGTTGACTTGGATGCCTTGGATAATTTCCACCTCCTGGAAATATAATGCCAAATTTTGATTCAGTAAATCTGCCATAAAGCTCCATATTGATAAAATTGGCAATTCTGCCAAAAAATAATCCTATTGGTGCAATAATAGCAATAATATCCATAAATTGCAGATAATTAATTTGATATTTTTTGCAAAATAAAAACATGCCAATAATTACACCAATTAAACCGCCATGAAAAGACATTCCGCCATGCCAAAAGGCTAAAATTTCTAATGGATTATTAAAATAATAGCTAAAATTATAAAATAAAACATATCCTAATCTACCCCCAATTATAATTGATAGCACTGCCCAACTAATCCAGTTATCATATGCTTTTTTGGATAATAAATTTTGTTTTTTATTGATATGTTTAAGCCATAAAATTGTTGCAATAATTCCTAATATGTAAGCAAGTGAATACCAACGAATTTGCAGAGGTCCAATTGAAACTAGAACTGGGTCAATATATGGTAAAACATAATGAGTTTCAAGCATTATTTATCGTGCTTTATAAGTTGATATTCCTTGATCTGGAAGCCACAGATCTTTAGGTGGAGTTTTATATTGATAAAATATATCAATAGGAATGCCACCTCTTGGATACCAATAGCCACCAATTCTTAAAAATTTTGGCTTAATTAATTTTATAATATCTTTGGCAATATTAATTGTGCAATCTTCATGAAATGCCCCATGATTACGATAAGAAAATAAATAAAGTTTTAAAGATTTGCTTTCGACCATATATTTATCAGCCACATAATCTATAATAATATTAGCAAAATCTGGTTGAGAAGTAACTGGGCAAATTGAAGTAAATTCAGGGCAGGTAAATCTTATTAAATAGCTTGTATCGCAATGAGGATTTGCAACTTTTTCTAAAATTTTACAATTAACTTGATCTAGCTGATATTGAGAATTTTGACCAAGATTATTAAGATTTTTTGTCATTTTTTAATGATTAAGTTTGATGTCAAATTTTTTACTAAGATAAATTTCAACTTCTTTTCTATCTTCATCTGATAAAACATCTCCAAAAAATATCATTTCACCATAATTGCCATGATAGGATCCGCTACCATTGCTTCTGTCTGTGGGTACTGATCCGTAATTAGCTTTTCCTAAGTAAAATTTATCTATTCTTATTTCGCTGCTAGTGGCGCTATTATGGTTCATTAAAAGTTCGCCATTAATATAAAACTTACCATTATTAGCAGTTGCATCAAATGTATGAGTTAAAATAAATTCTTGATTATTTTTGGGGTGAATTATTGATCCTGCTCTATTTCTAGAATATATCTGATATCCATATCCATAATCTGCAGAATCGCTGGTAGCAATCATTAAAGCATGAGCGCTTTGATAGTCATAAGTATAGCCATTTGGCATTCCGTTAATAATTCTAGCAGCCCAGCTTCCGGCATCTCTTTTTAGAACTGCAAATAATGTTAATTTTTTTGTACGATAATTAAAGGCGCCATTATATAAAAAATCTGCATCACCAAAAACATCATTTAACCTAACTCCTGGAATTGAATTAGAAAATGCTTTTGCATTATAATTCGCATAAGCATTGCTATTGGTTTGTGATAATCTTTTGGCAGATGATGGCATATTATTATTAAATAAATTTTTGTGAGATATATTGTTCCATCCAGAAATTTTAGCACCATCATCTGCATTGCCATTAACAAATATAAGGCTTTCATCAGTCAATATTGTTTCATACCATAAATCAAGATTTTTCATTGATAATATTGGTGAGTTTTTGGTTAAATGTGTTGATAATTTTAATTTGGTAGATGCTGCAATTTTAAGGCCATTAATAATTCCAGCGCTAATTACAGCGATAACTGTAATTACTATTGCAATTTCAATTAAGGAAAAAGCCCTGTTTATTTTCATTTGCTATTGACCTTGTTAAATGCTATAGCTAAAGATCCCACTTTAAAACCAAACTTTTTCATATCAGAAACATTAATTAGTGAGTTTTCATTTACTAAAAATAGCCAGTCATTTATTTTAATATCATATTTTTTATCATCTACTGGTATGGTTAAGACATATTGCATTTTAACAGCATTGCCATATTGCTCTCCATATGCAATATTTACTACATCGTGAGCAGTTGCACTGAAATTATGGTCATCGATCATTTTAATGGTCCAAATTCTATGATCTTTTTTATTATCTGAAAATTCAAAATGCTCTTCAAGAGTGCCAATATTTCCTTTCCATGAGCCCTTAATTTTTGCAGTAAAAGTCTTGATTACTTTATGATTTCTATCTCTTAAAATGCCAAAAGCTTCAAGATTGCCATTAAAAAATTTGCGAATATCAATTTTTGGCTCATTATTTTTGTAAATTTTAGTATCGTGAGAGCAGCTAAATAGTAGCATGGATGAAATAAATAAAGTTATTAATAGTTTTGTTAAATTATATAATTCTATATGCTTCATTATTATCAAATATTTTTCTTAACATTTTGTTATTGATGGTGTGTCCAGGTTTAAAGGCTCTAAATTTGCCAATTATAAAATAACCAGAAAGATAAATATCGCCAATAAAATCAAGAACTTTATGGCGAACAAATTCATCTTTATAGCGCAAGGGCTCTTCATTAATTGCATTGCCTTTATCATTTAAAACAATAGCATTTTTAAGTGATCCTCCTAATGCCATATTATTTTTATGCATTTGTTCTATATCTTTTTCAAAACAAAATGTTCTTGCTCGACAAATATCAGTTTTAAATGAAGTGGATTTGGCAATATAAGAAAATGTCTGACGCCCAATTTTATCAAAATCAACTTCCAAATCAAGAGAAAACTCGCTAGATGGGCTCACTTCAATAAATTTATCATCTTCTTTAAGGGAGGTATTTTTTAAGATCTCAATAATTTTGCGGTCTTTTTCTTGATTAGAAATTCCGGCGCATTCTATTAAAAAAGTAAAAGGTCCAGAGCTTCCATCCATAATAGGCACTTCAGGGCCATCAATTTCAATGATCATATTATCAATATCGCAACCCCAAATTGCTGCCATAAGATGTTCAACGGTAGAAACATGTACATCATCGTTATTTTTAATAACAGTTCCAAGGTTGGTGGCGCTGACATTGTTATATGAAGCTTTAATTATTTTATTTCTTTTTTTTGAATCTATTCTCTTAAATGTTATACCATTATCTATTGGAGCTGGTAAAAGCGTCATATTAATTTTTTCATTACTATGAAGACCAATGCCTGAACATTTTATCTTGCTATTGATTGTTTTTTGTTGAATTTTATAGCTCATAAATTTACCAAGGAAATTTCTGGTTTATTAAACCTTTTTTGACTGTTGTATTGCATATCATGTCATATATTGTATCTTTATTTCTCATAAAGACGCTTGTTTGAACCCAGGCAACAAATAAAATTGTTAATAAAATGTTGGAAATGTTGGCGGTTACGGCGCTTAATAAAGAGATTTTATAATTTGCTACAAATGTCATAATATATATAATATAGATAAATGGCAAAATTGATAAAATATAGTAAAGTAGAGCTCTTTTAAAGCTAATTGGCATATCATTCTTTTTTATTAGGTGTATTTTCATTATCCTCTTGCCGATAGTTGCTTGCCATTTTGAAGAGTGTAAATAGGCGTAATATATAGCACCAGCAATTAAAACTAAGCTGTAAAAAATTATTGATTTAATAAATATACTATGATTTTTAACAAAATCAATTTGCTCTTTTCCTGGAGGTTGGTTAGTTTGATTTGTGCCAAATGCCATTTCATATTCTTTTTTAAATTGCATTACTTCATCATTCATCCATAATTCGCCAAGAAATGCTAAAAAAAAGAATCTAATAAATATTACGATCCAGACATCAATTAAAATAGCAAAAGCTCTTTGAAATGTTGATGCAAATTCTTGATTATTATCTGATTTAGTGCTATTATTAATGCTCATAGCCAAATTTTTTAAAATTAATTATTTTCTTTGTAGTTGAATCGCTATAAATGTCAATATTTGTAATGTTGTTATTATAGTTAAAT
>JAUROA010000035.1 GCA_030835745.1 Alphaproteobacteria bacterium | reverse complement strand
TATTTTAGCAAAAAGAAATTTTCTTCTTAAATATGGATCCTCGTTTTTATTATATATATTGGCCATAACTTTGCTTATTATGCAGCCAGATTTTGGAATGACTGTAATATTTTCAATAATATGGGCAATGCAACTTTTTTTATATGGCATTCCATTAATTTTAGTATTTTTATTATCTATATTAGCGATAATTGGCAGTTTTATTGTATATAATCAATTTCCACATGTGCGAGATAGAATTAATAGATTCTTGGATTTAGATGCCGCAAATTATCAGGCAGAAATGTCTGTTGATGCATATATTAATGGTTCTTTTTTTGGTACTGGACCTGGTGGCGGTATAGTCAAAGATTTTATACCTGATGCTCATACTGATTTTATTTTTTCGGTTGTTGCCGAAGAATTTGGTGTTATTTCAGCAATTGCTATTATTCTCATTTTTGGCTATATTTTTATGCGAATCATTAATAGAGTTAGTAAAGAAGAGGTGATATTTCATTATTTAGCTTTAATTGGCTTGGCAATTCAATTTATGTTGCAATTTATTCTTAATATTGGTGTTACACTAAGATTATTACCAACAAAAGGAATGACATTGCCATTTATAAGTTATGGTGGTTCGGCAACATTATCAATGGCAATATGTTTTGGTATTATTTTGGCTTTGACAAAGAAAAGATATCATGAAAATATTGATTATGGTAATGTTGATTTGATATTGTCGCGCAATAATCATGTTTGACATTTAGGACAGTAAAAGCTTGATCGGTTATTTTGTATGATTTTAGAAATTTTGGTGTTGCAAATTTTGCAATTTTTCTGATTTCTATTATAGACATTAAAATTATTCTGATAGCCACCAAATTCTCCAGAGGCATTAACATAATCAGATATAGTTGAGCCACCTAATTTTATAGCTTTTTTTATAACTTTTTTGATTGACTCAACTAAATTTTCACTTTGATTTAAGGTTATTTTATTAGCAGAAGTCATTGGTGAAATTTTACAGTCAAATAGAGACTCGCTAGCATATATATTACCAACTCCAACTACTATTTTATTATCCATGATAGTGGTTTTAATATTCATGGTTTTTCTTTGTATTTTTGAAAAAAAATACTCATTATTAAAATTATCAGATAATGGTTCTGGTCCAAGATTTTTAAGAAATTGATGATCTTTTATCTGATAATTTTTAATTAGATCAATAAAGCCAAATCTTCTTGGGTCATTAAAAATAAGCCATTTATCATTTGCAAATTGACAAGCAAAATGATCATGTTTATAATTTGCAAAGTCTTTGCCAATAGTTAAGCGGCCACTCATGCCCAAATGTATTATGAGGCTATAATTATTGGATATATTGCAAATTAAGTATCTTGCTCTTCGAGTGATTTCAGTAATTTTTTGATTTTTTAATAATGAGAAATCATTACTCGAATTGATTCTTAATTTTTTATCAGAAGTAAATATCTCTTTAATCTCTAGGTTAGAGATAATTTTGATACCCTCTTTGACTGTTTCAACTTCTGGTAATTCTGGCATATAAATATTTTTATTAAATTATGGAAAAACTCTTACTACCACAAAATATTATTAATGATGATAAACTAAATAAAAAGGTTTTAATGCATAGTTGCTGCGCTCCATGTGCAGGTGATATTATGGAGAGGATGCAATATTCTGATATTGATGTAACTATATTTTTTTACAATCCTAATATTCATCCTAAAAAAGAATATGAAATACGCAAAGAAGAAAATAAAAAATTTGCTCAAAAATTAAAAATTCCATTTATCGATGTCGATTATGATGTGCAAAATTGGTTTAAAAGAGCCAAGGGTCTTGAGTGGGAGCCTGAAAGGGGGGTAAGGTGCACTAAATGCTTTGATATGAGATTTGAAAGAACCGCGCTTTATGCTTATGAAAATAATTTTAGTATCATAACATCGTCGCTTGGAATATCGCGTTGGAAAAATATGCAGCAAATTAATGATTGCGGCGTTAGAGCTGCTAATAATTATGACTCAATTTATTATTGGACATTTAATTGGCGCAAATCTGGTGGAGCATCTCGAATGTATGAAATTGCCAAAAGAGAAGAATTCTACAAGCAAGAATATTGTGGTTGTATTTTTAGCTTAAGAGATACTAATGCATTTAGAGTTTCGCGTGGTAGAGAGGAAATAAAAATTGGTCAAGAATTTTATCAAGATACAAATATTAGCAGCAAATATACTGATCATGGCTCACAAAAAATTAAACTTACCTCAAAAAATTTGCAAAAATTGTAAAAAGTCATTTTCTTGGCGAAAAAAGTGGCAAAAAAACTGGGACAAAGTGCTATATTGCTCAAAAAGATGTGCTTGTGGGGTTAGACCACAAAAAAACAGCAGTAAATCTTAAAAGTGTAATTTATATTACGAAAATAGTTGTATATTTTTTTACTGAAATTAGCATATTTTCTTTTAAGGATAAGTATGAGTAAGAAAAATATTGCCGTAATTGGTTGTGGTATTTCTTCCGCTGCATTTTATCATTTCATTGATAAAAATAAATTCAATATAACTTTTTTTGAAAAAAGTCGTGGTGTTGGTGGTAGAATGTCTGCTAAAAGAATTGACAATTTATCATTTGATCATGGAGCAAGCTGTTTTGGCGCCATTAGATCTGAAGCATTTTCATCTTTTATTGATAGCTATATCAAAGAGGGTGTTGTTAAAGAGTGGCATGGAAGCTTTAGAATTTTTGATATAAAATCAAATCAATCAAGTGATATTGAGAAGAAAAAAAGACTTATATCGGCATTTAGATCTAATTATTTAGCAAAAAGAATTTTACATAAGGCAATTGAATGTGAAAAAATCATTTTCAATGAAAAGGTTGTAAATCTTGATTTTGACAGTGATCAAAAAATTAACATTATTTGCGATTCTGGTAATATATATAATAATTTTGATTATGTTGTGTCATCGGCCCCTGCGCCTCAGACATTACAATTTTTTCCTAAGGAGTTTATTTTTAGAGAAATGCTATCAAAAGTAGAATATGATCCTTCATTTGCAGTTATGCTTTCTTTTAAGAAAGATAAAAAAATCGATTTTTCACATTTGGCAATTAAAAATAGTATAATATCTAGAATATCCTATGAAAATTCAAAAGATGATAGAAATTTTGACTTAGATTGTTTTGTTATTAATTCAACTAATAAATATTCTATCAAATATATTGATAATGATTTATTATCAATAGAAAATGATATAATTAATGAATTTATTAAAATTACCAATCTAGATAAAAATAATATTATCAATAAAAAAACTCATCGTTGGCTTTATGCTAACGCTAAAAAATCATATGATATGCCACCATTATTTGATCAAAAATTATCTATAGCCGCCATTGGCGATTATATTAAAGGACCTAGAGTAGAATTATCATTTGAGTCTGGTCAGGAAATGGCCGATTTGCTCAATTTTTAAAAATTTCTTTAAAATTACTAATTTTTATTTCATCATATTCAACGCTATTAACTTGTCCCCATATTGGCTTGGGGTAGCTAATATCATTAAAATAGCGTCCAATTATGTGAATATGAAGTTGTGATACAACATTGCCAAGTGAGGCAATGTTAATTTTGTCAACATTAAGGTGTTTTTTTAATATTTTACTGACATAATTAATTTCGCTAAGTAATATTATCTGATTATCTTGATCAAGATCAATTATTTCAGTAAGATTATTTTTGCGAGGGACTAAAATTAACCATGGATAATTACTATCATTCATTAATAATAGCTGTG
Source organism: Alphaproteobacteria bacterium (assembly GCA_030835745.1). Taxonomy (GTDB): domain Bacteria; phylum Pseudomonadota; class Alphaproteobacteria; order Rickettsiales; family UBA1997; genus UBA1997. The sequence continues at coordinate 5,465 of JAUROA010000035.1, read as the reverse complement.
ATAATTCTAAATCTTTGATAAAAATGCAGTCTTTTTGAAGTTTTTTATCTAAAATAAATCGTTGCATAAATTGTGTTAAAAAAATTAACTATAAATAATATTGTTCTAATTAACCAGGCGCAAATTAATTTTGCAAATGGTCTTTGTATATTAAGTGGCGAAACAGGTTCTGGTAAGTCAATTTTACTAGATGCTCTTGGTCTTGCTATGGGCTTTAGGTCTAATTCTCGTTTAATTGGTCAATTTAAAAATTATGGTCAAGTAACTGCTGAATTTGATATAAAAGATAATATTTATGCTAAGAGTTTTTTACAAGAAAATGACCTGGTATTTGACGACGAAAATACCATAATCATTAGGCGCACAATCAAAGAAAGCTCAACATCAAAAGCTTTTATTAATGACAATCCAGTTGGTGTAAATTTATTGGCAAAATTAGGAGAATTTTTGATTGAAATACATGGACAAAATGATCAAAGGGGGCTGCTTGACAGCTCATCTCACCTAAGGATAGTTGATAATTATGCAAATAATCAAGATGACTTATCAAATCTTAAAAAAATTTATGATAATTTTGTGACAATAGATAATAAAATTCTTGATTTAATCCAAAAAGAAGATTTCTACAATAGAGAAAGAGACTATCTTGAGCATGTTATAAAAGAATTAGAAGATGTTAAAACATATCAGGGCGAAGAAAATGAATTATCTATCAAAAAAGATAATATTAGTGGTAAGGATAAATCGCTAAAATTTCTTAAAGAGCTAAAAAATGATTTATTGCAATCAAGCTCAAATTTAATATCTGCACAAAGATATTATTTAAGAAATCAACATATTATTGAGCAATATATTAGTGATTTTGATAATGATATGCAAACTATCAATAATGATATTGATAATCAAATAGGTCAAATTGACTCTAATATTGGAAAAATCGATAGTAAAATATCAGAAATTAGTAATTTTACAGAAAATTTAGACGAAATTGAGGAAAGGTTGTTCCTAATAAGATCTCTAGCTAGAAAGCACAATGTAGAGTGCGATAAGTTAGTTGAGGTATATGATGTATCAAAACAAAAATTATCTAAAATTACCTTTGATCAATCTTCTATTAATGATTTGCAAAAACAAAGGCAAGATCTCAGACAAAAATATCAAATTATTGCTCATAGACTTTATGAATCAAGGAAAAAAGCAGCCAATGAATTATCGATTAAAGTTGAAGATGAGTTGAAATTTCTTAAAATGGGCAATGTCAAATTTGAAATTCAAGTGTTAAATGATAATTCTAAAGATCTTAGTGCTACAGGGTTTGATAGGGTATTTTTTAGAGCTTCAATCAATAATAAAAATTTTGATAATATTGCCAAAATAGCATCTGGCGGAGAATTATCAAGATTTATGCTGGCATTAAAAGTTGCAATAAGTAATAATGATATTTCCAAGACAATGATATTTGACGAAATAGACACTGGAATTGGTGGCTCAGTTGCAGATGCGGTAGGGATTAGATTAAAATTACTTTCAAAAGATAGGCAAATTTTGGCGGTAACTCATCAGCCACAAATTGCTGCAAAATCAGATTTTCACTTGCAAATTTCCAAAGTTGCAAATGATTCAGTAGTGAATACAATTATTACAATTCTTGATGATGAAAAAAAGCAGCATGAAATTGCTAGAATGCTTTCAGGTGAAAATATTAGTCAAGAAGCACTTAATGCTGCTAAAATATTAATTTCAAATAAGTTATAAATTGAGTATTTTATAAAATTATTATGAAAAAAGAAGTAATAAATAAAATTTTTGAAATTTGGTATGAAAATGATAATTCTCCTAAAACTGAATTAAATTATATTAATCATTACACATTGCTTGTTGCGGTAGTTTTATCTGCGCAAGCTACTGATATTGGCGTTAATAAAGCAACTAAAGAGTTGTTTAAGGTAGCTGACTCAGCTCAAAAAATGTTGGATTTAGGAGAAGATAAATTAAAAAAATATATTAATTCTATTGGGTTATATAATTCTAAAGCTAAAAATATTATTAAATTATCAGCTATTTTAATCAAAGATTTTAACAGCCAAATACCACAAGATTTGGATCAATTACAAAAGCTGCCTGGAGTAGGGCGCAAAACTGCAAATGTTGTTCTTAATTGCGCATTTAACAAGCCAACAATTGCTGTTGATACTCATGTTTTTAGAGTTGCAAATAGAATTGGTTTGGTAAAAGAGAAAGATGTAATTAAAACGGAAATTGCATTATTAAAAAAAATACCTAAAAATTGGCTTATGAACGCGCATCATTGGATGATTTTACATGGTCGCTATATTTGCATTGCTCGCAATCCAAAATGCAAAATATGTAAAATTGCCAAATATTGCAAAACTAACAATAAAAGAAATGAATCTTGATATAAAATCTTTAAAAAATCTTAAAAAAATCCATTTTATTGGTATTGGTGGTATTGGTATGAGTGCTTTGGCGTTTATTTTAAAAAAATGGCATATTAATATTCAGGGATCTGACTTAAAAATTAATTATTTAATGCCAAAATTAGCAGAATCTGGTATTAAATATATTATTGGCCACAAGCCAGAAAATATTGATAATGATGTTGAATTAGTGGTTAAAACATCTATTATTACTGATGATAATCCTGAGATTATTGCGGCGAAGAAAAAAAATATTTTAATTTGTACAAGAGCTGATTTGCTTGCTCTTATTATGAAATCTTACAAAGCGATTACTATTGCCGGAACTCATGGAAAAACTAGTACTACGGCAATGGTATCCTTGGTTGTTGATGCTGGCAAGATGGATCCAACTATTATTAATGGGGGTGTAATTCACTATTATGGTAGTAATTCAAAAATTGGTAAAGGCGAATATATAATTGCTGAATCTGATGAATCTGACGGGAGTTTTGTTAATTTGCCATCATATATTGGTGCTATTACAAATCTTGAGCCTGAGCATTTAGATTGCGAAATTTATGGTGGTGATTTTACTAAGCAAAAAGAATTATTTATAAGATATGTTAATCAGATACCTGATAATGGATTATGTGTATTATGTATTGATAGTGATGAGGTTGAAAAAATATATAATGATTTCAAGCAAGATAAGAAAAATTTACTAACATATTCTATTTCTAAAGATGCTGACATAAAGGCATATAATATTGTTACTGGCTTTGATGGCTTAATATTTGATGTGATATTTAAAGATGGCAGAAAAATTGAAAATATTAAAATGCCAGTTTATGGCAAGCATAATGTTAGCAATGCATTGGTTGCAATTGCTATTGCAGATTTTTTAGATATTGATCAAAAATTTATTAAATTAGGATTGTCAAACTATAATGGTGTTAAGAGGAGATTTACCAAGGTTGGTAATTTTCATGGTGCTACAATAATAGATGATTACGCTCATCACCCAAGTGAAATTAAAGTCACTATTGATGCAGCGCATAATTTAATTGATCACAAGGGTGAGTTAATATGTATTTTCCAGCCACATAAATATACTAGATTAAGAGATTGTTTTGTTGATTTTTGCACCTCATTTGCTATGGCAGATAAAGTTATAATTGCAGATATTTATAGCGCTGGGCAAGAAAAAATTGCTGGCATTAATCAAGATTCATTAATTGCAGGAATTTTAAAAACTGGTCAAAAAAATATTATTAAATTAGAAGATGAAAAAGATTTACCTGGTATTTTAAAATCAATAACTAAAAAAGGAGATATGTTATTATTTATGGGCGCAGGAAATATAACAAATTGGGCTTATGATTTAGTTGAAAAATAACTTTTTTATTAAATATTTTAAAATAATGGCAAAAAAATTAACCAAAATATTAGTAAAAGAATTTAGCACCATTAAAGAAATGGAGCAATGTTTGCCTTTGATAAATTTATTATATCCAAAAATTACTTTAATCAAATATAAAAAATCTCTTAAAGAGATGATACACAAGAAATATAAGATGTTAGCAATTTATCACAATGATAAAATTATTGCCATATGTGGTTACTATATTTCTTATATGTTTTATTGTGGCAGATATATGCAGCTTTGTAATTTAGTTGTTGATAAAAATTATCGAAGTCGTGGCATTGGTTCCAAAATTATTAAATATCTTGAAAAAAAGGCCAAAAAATTAGATTGCAATAAATTGGTTCTTGATTCATATATTCACAATAAAAGATCGCATTCCTTATATTTTGAACAAGGTTTTTATATGAGAGGATTTCATTTTATGAAAAATATTATTACTTATGACGAAAATAGTTAGTTTTAATGTTAATTCTGTTAATGCTAGATTGGAAAATATTAAAAATTGGCTCAAAATATCCAATCCTGACATAATATTATTGCAGGAATTAAAGTGCATGGAAGAAAAATTTCCTAAAGAACAATTTCTTGATTTAGGATATGATTGTGCAATTTATGGTCAGAAAAGCTATAATGGGGTGGCAATTTTATCAAAATATAAAATTGAAGATGTAACTAAGGGTCTATTAACTTTTAGTGATGACCAGCAAGCAAGATATATTGAAGCTGTTATAATTATTAATCAATATGCAATTAGAGTAGCTTCTATATATGTACCAAATGGTGGTGGAGAATTGCAAAATAATGAAAAATTAGAAGATAGTGCTAAATTTAAATATAAAATAGATTTTTTTGATAAATTAAAAAATCACCTAAGTAATTTGCTGAAATATAATGAGATACAAATTTTTGGTGGAGATTTTAATGTGGCGATTGATGAAATTGATTGCTATGATGCACAAAAATTTCGTGGCGATATTTTATTTCATGATTTAGAGCGCAAAAAAATGCGTGAAATTATTAATCTTGGTCTATGCGATTCCTTTAGAAGCTTTAATAATGATCAGCAATTATTTTCGTGGTGGGATTATCGTGGTAATGCCTGGCAATATAATAAGGGTTGTCGTATTGATTATTTATTAACATCTCCTAAAGCATCTGACTTAATAAAGGATTCTTTTATTGAAGATAAAGGTGTCAGAGATCAGGTTAAGGCATCTGATCATTGTCCAGTTTGTCTGACATTAGATTTAAATTAATGTAGATAGCTAACTTATCAAAAAGAAGTTATATTATAATATAGTGCAAATCTGACTATTTATCATTGCTTTACTGCCCTCTTGGAAATATATAGATTTTGATGGTTCTTCTATATAGTGTTTTTTGGGATCTTGGCAAATTTTGTTACAATCAACTATATCAAGATATTTGCAAATTTCGTCATAATTAAATAAATTTGCATCGCTAAATAAATCTTTTGGCGACTTATACTAAGGTTCATCTTTACATATACTATATATAGCTAACATTACAAACACTTTTAATAATTTCAGGGGTCAATGTTTGCACAAACCTACATACTCTATTTTCAAGTTCTCTTAAAGTTTTAAAGATTTTGTTTT
>JAUROA010000034.1 GCA_030835745.1 Alphaproteobacteria bacterium | reverse complement strand
GGCAATAAAATAAGTTCTGTCTGAAATAATAGTTTTTACCATAATCTTAAAGTTAAGTTAATAATAAAACTATATTTTAAAACCTATAATAGTATATGTAAAGATGAATGTTGGTATTATTATTATTGTTTAAATGATTTGTTATAACATAATCAATATCAGCATCAGATCTTTTTAGATGAAATAATATGATTTCAAGCATATGACTTGATTCTTTTTGTCCAGCGTAATGTAGTAGGCAATTACCACCAACCGGATCTTTTGCAAGAATTAATTCTTTACAACTTTGATAATTAAAAGATTTTAGAATTAAGTGAACTATATTGCTGTAATTATATTTTATGGATATAGCTAGCTCAAATGAAAAAGATGTTTCATTTTTTTCATTTGTCACTTCTTCTAGAAAATTATTTTCTAAATCATTTAACTCTCTACCTATATTTTGATACATATAATCTATAAAATATCTCGGTGCTTTACATAAAATTGCATATATTAATGCATTATGATTTTCATTTCTATTATTTTGGTTTATTAGTTCTCTTCTATAGTCCGGTTTTTTTTGTTCAAGATATTCTATAATTTCACTCCAATCCAAACAATCAATTTTTCTATGGAATTTTTTTTGTAACTTTGTTAAATTATTTTCACAAATTTCTTTGACGTAATCTTGTATCATATTTAGGATTTTGATTTGGTTATTTTCGAAGATTGTAGCCTGAATATTCTTTAGCCATGACTATTAACGAAATGACGATTATTTGTGGTTGAGGTTGTTGGCCTAGCTGGACAGTTATTTGGTGTTGTTATAAGACTATCTCCTATAACACTAACTATTAAGTGATATAACTCTCCAGAATATTTTAAAGCATTTTCTCCATCTTGATTCTTTTTGTTAAGAATTAGCCCTATAACATCTAATTTATTATTAATTCTGTAAAGCTCTATAATTTTTATAACTAAATCTTTTTTTCTAAAATCTCTAATAAGAAAATGAATAAAATAATCATTAGTATTATTACTTCTATGCAATAAAATATGTGGCTTTTCTTTAATAACACTTTCAAGACCATCTAGATTTTTTTCTATAAGCTGCGCAGCTTCTTGAAAATGATCATCTTTCAAATAATTTTCTAAATCTTCTTCAAAGCTCATTATGAATTAATTTACATTAAAAGAATTATTATATCAAATAATTATTTTTAATGTAATATTGATTAAGATTGGTTAAAATATTTTATAAAACTAGTTCATTATGAGCTATTATCTCAAATTTTACTTATATCTCCCTCTCATTGTTTTTTGTGCTGATGAGGGCCTGCGAAATACATTGGATGGATTACTTATTGCTTTTTGTAATATTTCTTCAAAATATTTTTGATCTTCTTGGTTATTAAATTTAATTTCGCTTCTAATTTCTTCTACATTATATTGTGCTAATTGCAATCTTTCAATCATATATTGAAGTAATTGATTTTTCTTTAAAATTATAGATAATTCTAAAGCATTTTTTTTACCCCCATATTCTTCACCAACTTTATCTCTTTGTAAAATTAAATTAATATTATTTAGTTTAATTAATTGAAACGCTACCTTATTATATTTATAACCAATAGCAAAATGTAATGGTGTGAGATTAAAGTTAAGCATATCTTCTTCGCATATTTTTGGTGTTATGTCAACATGATCTGGTTCAGTATGTTCAAGGATTGATTTAAGATATGAACATATTTCTGCGTTTGGATTATATCCACATATTAGTGCAAAGAAAAGTAAGTTATGTCCATTCTGATTATAAGAATAAACGCTAGATGATAAGTTGTTATTGCGCTTTAATAAAGTTAGTAAGTGTTTATTATCTTGTCTAATATTATTAATTAAACATTGTTCGTAATAGCTATATTCATTTTTGTCATCAATATCTTCGATTTTTAGCAAAATTTATTATTTTGATAATTTATCTTGCAGAATTTTATTAACTATTTGAGGGTTTGCCTTGCCTTTTGTTTCTTTCATTATTTGGCCAATAAAAAAACCAAATAATTTATCTTTACCAGATTTATATTGAGTGACTTTATCTTGGTTATTGGCTAAAATTTGATCAATTATTAATTCAATTTCTGCGGTGTTTGATAATTGTTTTAAGCCTTTTTGATCAACAATTATTTTAGCTTCTTTGCCTGATTGAATCATTTCATCTAATACATCTTTGGCAATTTTGCCAGAAATTTCATTATTTTTGATTAAATCAAGTAATTGGCTTAATTTTTTAGGGCTAATATTGCAGTCTTTAATATCAATGCTTAATTTATTGATACGACCTAATAATTCAACACACAGCCATGTTACAACTAATTTAGGGTCGTGATTTTTAACAATTTCTTCAAAATAGGTGATTAAATTATTGTCAGCTGTAATGACTGATGCGTCATATGAACTTAAATTAAAGTTGTTGATATATCTTTGTTTTTTAGCTTCTGGTAATTCATTGATTGAGTTTTTAATATCATCAATGAATTCTTGAGATAAATTAAGTGGAGGTAGGTCTGGGTCAGGAAAATATCTATAATCCATGGCATCTTCTTTGCTTCTCATGGTTTTTGTTTCTCCAATTAAGGCATCAAATAGTCTGGTTTCTTGATCAATAACACCGCCTTGTTCAATAATATCAACTTGTCTGCCAGCTTCAAATTCTATGGCTCTAGCTATGTTTCTCATTGAATTGAGGTTTTTAATTTCGCATCTAGTGCCTAATTCTTTTTGGCCAATTTTTCTAACAGAAACATTGGCATCGCAGCGTAAATTGCCCTTTTCCATATCGCCATCGCATGTTTCTAGGGCTCTAACAATAGATCTTATGGTTTTAACATATTGAGCTGCTTCATATGGCGAAGATAGATCAGGCTTAGAAACAATTTCCATCAAGGCAATGCCACTTCGATTTAGATCGATAAATGATAATTCAGGATCTTGGTCATGTATTGATTTGCCAGCATCTTGCTCAAGATGTATTCTTTCAATACCAATAGTTTTCTTACTGTCATCTTCAAGTGTAATTTCAACATTGCCTTCACCAATAATTGGGTGATAAAATTGCGAAATTTGATAACCTTGAGGCAGGTCAGGGTAAAAGTAGTTTTTGCGATCAAAAACGCTAAAATTATTAATTTTGGCATTTAGGCCAAATCCTGTTTTAATAGCTTGTTTAACACATTGAATATTGATAGTTGGAAGCATTCCTGGCATGGCTGCATCAATAAGAGATACTTGACTATTTTGTTTGGCGCCAAATTCTGTAGAGCTTCTTGAGAATAATTTGGATTTTGAAGAAATTTGAGCGTGAATTTCGCACCCAATCACAACCTCATAATTATCTTTACTTCCTTTAATAATATAGCTCATATGCTTAATTTTCTTCGTTATTTTCCTCTCCTGTTTCTGCCTCATCGACTTCCTTATTGCCACTATGAGCAATTCTAGCTACTGAAACAACATGCTCATCTTTGGTTTTTATCAAGGTAACGCCCTGAGTGTTTCTGCCAGTAATTCTGACCGAATCAAGTGCTGTTCTAATAAGGGTTCCTTGGTCTGTTATTAGCATAATTTGATCATTTTCATCAATAGGAAAGCTTGCTACAACATTACCATTTCTTTTTGAGGTAATAATATTAGTAATACCAACCCCACCTCTATTAGTTAATCGATATTCATAGGCTGAAGTTCTCTTGCCATAGCCATTTTCTGTAATGGTCAATATAAATTGTTCCTTAAGAGCCATTTGCTCGATATCTTCTTGAGTAATATCTGGATTAGAAATCTGTGGAATAGATACAGCTTGCTGATCAACAAGATCAAGTTGCTCTTGATTGTTTTTTCTTTCTTCAATTTCAATATTGGTGAGTAGGGCATTTTTAAGTTCAATTCTTTTATTTGTGCTAATTTTCAAATAATGATCTTTTTTATCATTATATTTTTCAGTATTGGTTAAAATTGAAATTGCGATCACTTCGTTATTAGCTTCAAGTTTCATACCTCTAACCCCAGTTGAGTTTCTGCTTTGAAATATTCTTAATTTTTCAACAGGAAAGCGGATGCATTTGCCATTCTTAGTTGATAGCATTATATCATCATCAGATTTGCATAATCTAACTCCAATAAGAGATTCATCGCCATCTAATTTCATGGCAATTTTGCCAGATGATCTAATATCTTTAAATTGATCCATTGAGTTTCTTCTGATATTGCCGCTTGAAGTAGCAAAGACGATGCTTAAATCTTTCCAACTTTCTTCATCTTCAGGTAGTGCTAATATTGTGCTGATTTTTTCATCTTGATCAAGAGGAAGAAGATTAACAAGTGCACGTCCTCTTGCTTGAGGAGTGCCAAGTGGTAGTTTATATGTTTTTAATTTATATACCTGACCCTTAGTTGAAAAGAATAAAATAGGAGTGTGAGTATTAGTAACAAATATGTCAGTTGTAACATCTTCATCTCTGATATCCATTGCGCTTTTTCCTTTCCCTCCTCTTCTTTGGGTGCGATATGAATTAAGGGCAACTCTCTTAATATAGCCATTCATAGTTCCAACTACAACCATATCTTCTTTCGGTATAAGATCTTCTATATCAACTTCAAATTCAGAATCTTCAATTGTCGATCTTCTAGGAGTTGCAAATTGATCTTTGACTTCAATTAATTCGTTTTTGACAAGATCAAGCATTTTATTTCTATTTGCTAATAGGTCAAGATGTCCTAAAATTTCTTGAGATAATTGTTGTAATTCATTATTTATCTTCTCCATTTCAAGACCAGTTAATTTAGCTAGTCTCATATCAAGTATTGCTTTAGCTTGAGCTTCGCTAAAATAGAATTTATTATCTTTGATAACATTTCCTTGATCTTGGACAAGATTTATTAAAGCTTCAACTAATCCAGCGGGCCATGATTTTTCTAATAGTCTATTTTTGGCTTCTGTTACATCTTTAGATGATTTGATTAATTCAACAATTTCGTCAATATTGGCAACAGCAGCAGCAAGGCCAATTAAAATATGAGCTTTATCTCTAGCTTTATTGAGCAAGAAATTAGTACGTCTTGTTGTGACATTTTCTCTAAATTTACTGAAAATTTTAACAACTTCAAGCAAGTTAAGTAATTCTGGCTTGCCATGATTGAGGGCTAGCATGTTAACGCTAAAATTACATTGTAGTTCAGTAAAGCTATATAATTGATTGACGATAACTTCATCCATAGCGTCTTTTTTAAGGTCGATCACGACTCTAATACCTTCTCTGTCTGATTCGTCTCTTAAATCGCTAATACCTTCAATCTTTTTTTCTTTGACTAATTCTGCAATTTTTTCGACTAATCTTGCTTTATTAACTTGATATGGTATTTCGGTTATAACAATTGATGATCTATTATTAGATTTTTTTTCAATGTGATGACGACCCCTCATAACAACAGATCCTCTACCAGTTCTTGCAGCAGAGTTATGTCCTGCTCGACCCAGAATTATGCCACCAGTTGGAAAATCTGGACCAGGAACAATATTAATTAGTTCTTCTATGGTGATGTCATTATTGTCAATATAGGCAATGCAGGCGTCAATAACTTCTCCTAAATTATGAGGTGGTATATTAGTGGCCATACCAACAGCAATGCCACCTGAGCCATTAACCAACAAATTAGGGAATCTTGCTGGTAAAACTTTGGGTTCTTTTTCATTGCCATCATAATTGGCCATAAAATCCACTGTGTCTTTATCAAGATCTTCTAAAATAGTGTGAGATATTTTTTGTAATCTTGATTCAGTATATCTCATTGCAGCAGGAGGGTCATCATCGATTGAGCCAAAATTACCCTGGCCATCAATTAAAGGAACTCTCATTGAAAAATCCTGAGCCATTCTAACTAATGATTCATAGATAGCAGCATCACCATGGGGGTGATATTTACCCATAACCTCACCAACTATTCTAGCCGATTTTTTAAATGGTTTATTAAAATCGTAATTACCTTCATACATTGCAAACATAATACGGCGATGAACTGGCTTTAAGCCGTCGCAAGCATCTGGAATAGCGCGTGATACTATAACGCTCATTGCATAATCAAGATATGATTTTTTCATTTCGCTAACAAGCGAAACTGGTTCAATATCGTTGCTAATTTTAACTTGATTATTGTCAGCCATATTTAATTTGTTATTGATAATTATTGATATAATGATTTGATGTTAAATAATAATTTCTAATTTTCACCACTTAATTTAAGTTTTTAGTAATTTAATTTATGATTAAATTTATATTTTTAAAAATATTGATAATTATAGTTATTTTTCAGCAAAATTTGCTTGCAAGACCTATCTCATATTCAGGTGGTTCAACTATTATGCAAAAAAATAGTTCAAGACATAATTCTCTTCATATTCATTATTCGCCAAGCTATAAATATTCTGTTGGCTATAAGGGGCAATATTTTAGAGATGAAAAGATGTGGCTTAACGGTCTTCAATTAAATAATTTGGTTAAAAGATGGAATAAGCCTGATTCTCAATCAAATATCTATTTAAAAAGCTCAATTGGTAATGTCAGATCTGGAAGTCGTGATGATATTTATGCTTTTATTGGCTCAGCTTTTGATTATGAAACAAGAAGATATTATCTATCTTATGAAAATATTTATTATAAGTCGCATAATAATTTAATAAATAATTTTGAGCAGGATTTAAATATTGGTATTGCGCCATATATTGCAAATTATGGCAATCTTCATAGTTGGATAATTTTGCAAATAAATCATATTCCAACTAATAATAATCAAGAATTAACATATACGCCTTATTTAAGATTTTTTAAAGGTTCATTCTTGACAGAATTGGGTTATAGCTCTAATAATAGAGTTATATTTAATTTTATTAAAAGATTTTAGCTTATGTTTAAAAAAATAATTACTACCTCATCTATATTGTGCTTTTTTACTTTTTCTAATTTATTTGCAACTGAAATTAAAGTTAAGGTCGATGGCATGGTGTGCGAATTTTGTGTTGCTTCAATTGAAAAGAATTTTCGTAAATTGGATCAAATAGAGCAGGTTAATGTTGATTTTGATAAAAAATTACTATCAATTTCTCTAAAAAAGGATCAAAAATTAAGTGATGAAGAAATAACTGAAATTATAGTAAATAATGGTTATAATGTTGATGAAATTTCTCGTTAATAATTGCGTGTAATGATCTATATTACCCTGCTAACTTCAATTTCTACTTTATTTTGTTGTGCTTTGCCAATTATTGCTGTAGCTATTGGTGCTGGTGCAGCATTTGCTAGCTTGACTGCAAATTTACCTATAATTTCATGGCTCGGATCTTATGCTAATTATTTAATTATTTTGGCTATAATATTTACTATTATTAATGGCTACATATTATTTATTAGGCCTCAATCATGTCCATCAGATAAAAAACTAGCTAAAAAATGTCTAAAAGCAAAAAAAATAAGCAAGATCTTATGGTATGTATCTATTGCAATTATATTAATTGCAATATTTTTTAAATATATTTTAATATATATTTATTAGGTCTTAATCACAACTATAGTTTTAAAATATAATAGATAGAAGTATCTACTTTTGATAATTGAAATATTTTTTGAATAGACCTTAAGTTAATAATAACAAAATAAATTATTTTAAAATAATGAAAATAGGAGTTAGTGCAATAAAAGGTAAAATGTCTCGAACAATTGCTGGTCTTGTGATGCAAGATTCAATTGCTGAGCTTAAATCGGCATTGGTAAAAAAAGACAGTAATATTGAGGGTGATGATCTTGGAGAGTTTTTGGGTTTTAATAAAAATAATATCGCAATAACTTCAAATATTGAGCAATTTGTTAAAAATTGTGATGCTGTAATTGATTTTTCTACCCCATCGCTAAGCATTGAAATAGCTAAAAATTGCGCCAAATTTAACAAGGTTTTTGTGTGTGGAACAACTGGTTTTGACGATAAAGAAAAAGAGCAATTAGCACAATATTCTAAAGATTGCGTTGTTATTTGGTCGTCAAATATGTCTCTGGGGGTAAATTTATTGTTGAATCTTGTTGAGATAGCTGCTGCTAAATTACATGATGATTTTGATATTGAAATTGTTGAAATGCATCATAAAAATAAGGTCGACTCACCATCTGGAACTGCTTTATCTCTTGGAGCTGCTGCTGCTAAAGGTCGCTCAATTGATCTTGAAAAAAGTGCTAGAATGCAAAGAGTTGGCAAGGATTTATCTCGCAATAAAAATGAAATTGGCTTTGCCACTTTAAGAGGTGGCGATGTGGTTGGGGATCATAAAGTTATATTTGCTGGTAGCGGTGAAAGAGTTGAGATTAGTCACAAAGCTTCAAATAGAGATATTTTTGCCAAAGGTGCTATCAGGGCGGCAATTTGGGGTTCTGCTCAAAAAAGTGGCTTTTATTCGATGAGAGATGTATTAAGTTAATATGGATAGCAATAATAATATTGAGCAATTATTTAGCGATAATATCAGTAAAATTCTTACTGATAATAATATAAATCTTTTAGAAAATATTGCGGTTGCATTATCTGGAGGATGCGATTCTATGGCTCTTGCTTTTTTACTCAAAGATTATTGCCTTAAAAATAATATTACTCTAAGAGCAATAACAATTGATCATCAAATCAGAGATGATTCACATATTGAAGCAAAGATGATAAATGATTTAATGTCAAAGCATGATATTGATCATTGTACAATTAAAATTGATAAAAATAACATTAAATCATCTAATATTGAAGCTAATTTAAGACAGCATCGTTATCAATTATTACATGATTTTTGTTTAAAAAATAATATAAAATATTTATTTGTTGGACATCACTTATCTGATATTGCTGAAAATTACCTTATTAGATTATTTCGTGGTTCTGGCCTTGATGGTCTTTCTCCTATTGCTGATTTTAAAGAATATCATAATATTTACTTAATTAGACCACTTTTAAATATTTATAAGGATGATTTAAAAAATTATTTAAATAAAAAAAACATATCATGGTTTGAAGATGCTTCAAATGAGGATGAAAAATTCTTAAGAAATAAAATAAGAAATTTTCTTCAAACATTGCCTGATTCAAAGTTAATTGAGCAAAGAATTAGTAATACAAGTTCTCACATAGCAAAAATAAAGGATAATTTTGATGATTATTTAGCATATTCTATAAAAAAAACAATTAAGCATGATGATGAATCATATTTAATTGATAAAATTAATTTCTTTGATTTAGAAGAAGAGGTAGCGTTAAAAATACTTGCATTAATTTTAATGGAAGTTGGGCAAAAAAATTACAAACCAAGAATTTTAAAATTAAGAAATTTATACCATAAGTTAAAAAATTTTGATAAAAAAATGATTAATTTTTATGGTTGCATGATCGCTAATAATAATTATTATCTTAAAATTTCATGTGAAAATAACGATCAAATTAAGAGATCTAAATCTCATGAAACAAGTAAGATACAATATTTTTTAAGTAAATGAAGATAAGTAATTATCAGATTGAAAATTATATTAAAAATATAGCGTCGCAAAAAATTGCCGGTTGCTTAATATTTGGACAAGATCAATCGCTAATTGATCATTATTGGCAAAAAATTAGTCGAAAAATAGTTGATGATATTAATGATCCTTTTTTAGTGGTAAATATTAATAAGGATAAAATAAAAGATAATCCGTCAATTATTATTGATGAATATTACTCAATAGCTATGATGGGTGGTAGGAAGTTAATAATAATTGATGCCTCAATTTTAGAAGTTGCTCAGTCGCTTAAAATTATCTTTGATGATAATAATTTTATTGAAAAAACAAATAATTTTTTATTAATTATAGCTAGTGATTTAGAAAAATTTAACAAATTAAGAAAAATATGCGAGGCACATAAATCATTTGCAGCAATAGCATGTTATCAAGAGTCGCAACAAAATGTAGCAAAATATATTTCAGAAAAATTTAGCGAAATTTCATTACCACATAATCCAGAAATAGTTGAATTAATATATAATAAGGCAAATGGTAATAGAAACTTAATTGATTTAGAGGTAAAAAAATTAGATTTATATTTTAATAATAATGATAATAAAGAAGATGTTTCGATAGATTTAATATCTAATATAATAACAGATCAATCAAGCGCATCGATAGATGAATTTGTTCAAAAATTCTGCCAGAAAGATTATATTACTCACATTAAAACTTTTAAAGAGCTTATAGCAAATCATCATAATAATATAATGATTATCAGGTTTTTGATCAATTATCTTACCAAATTATATAATGCAAAGATTGCTATTAAAATTAAAAAAGAAAAAATTGATCAAGTTATCAAAGGTCAAAAAATATTCTTTAAACAAGAGCCTTTTTTTAGAAAAAGTTTGCAAGAATTAAGATTTAACGACATAAAAAAAAGAATATATTTGTTGCAAGATTGCGAGGTAAAATCAAAGCAGGGTAATATATATCAAGATCTAGTTTTTTATAATTTTTTATTAAACTTTTCTTGACAATCAAAAAGATTAATGGCAATATAAATATTCCTTTATTTTGGATTTTAAAAATTATTTCAATATTAACTAATATCTAAATTTAGTTAATTTTTCATTTTTGATGTTTGATATAATTTGTTGATTTTCTATATCTCTTTAAAATGAGATTTGATGTTTTCTAAATAAATCTAAAAAATAGTTGTTTAAAATCGTAAATATTTGTAAACATTGCTTTATTTGTGTTTTTTAAAACACAATGTCAGTTAATAACAAAAATTAAGGCGATAGTGCATATTGTACTATCTCTGAATTAACTTGTTAATTCAAAGAGCTTAGTGAAATTTCAAACTTGAGAGTTTGATCCTGGCTCAGAACGAACGCTGGCGGTATGCTTAACACATGCAAGTCGAACGGGATTGATAAGCTTGCTTATTATATCTAGTGGCAAACGGGTGAGTAATGTAGAGGAATCTACCTAGTAGTACGGAATAACTCTGGGAAACCAGTGCTAATACCGTATAATACCGATTTCGGGAAAGATTTATCGCTATTAGATGAGCCTCTATCGGATTAGCTTGTTGGTAGGGTAATGGCCTACCAAGGCTTTGATCCGTAGCTGGTCTGAGAGGATGATCAGCCACACTGGGACTGAGACACGGCCCAGACTCCTACGGGAGGCAGCAGTGGGGAATATTGGACAATGGGCGAAAGCCTGATCCAG
>JAUROA010000033.1 GCA_030835745.1 Alphaproteobacteria bacterium | reverse complement strand
TGTAGGTTTGTGCAAACATTGACCCCTGAAATTATTAAAAGTGTTTGTAATGTTAGCTATATATAGTATATGTAAAGATGAACCTTAGTATTAATTGGGATCTGAGTTATGATAATCTTGCAAGTTATTTAAAAACCACTCTTGATCTTGTTGGTAAAGTGGAATCAAAAATTACCATTGATGATGAAGCTAAATTTGCTTTATTTGAAGAAATTTTTAATAAATTTATAAATTATATAAGTAATCCTTTTCTCTCTTTATCAAATAAAGAAGATAAAATTAAAATCTTAACACTTTTCGAAGAATCTTTTAAAGATAGTTTATGTCACGCGGCCTCTAAAGGATGTTTATCTATAATTAGAGAGCAGTCAATAGGAGCAATGGCATGCCTATTGGTAAAAAACAACGTCCTAGATAAGGTGTTAAATGATATGTCATTTTTTGAATCTTTTATAAAAGACGGTGATGAAAATTATTCAAGAAAAATGACATATAGTAAATTAGTATATCGGGTGGCAATGTGGATGCCGAAGCGTAGTCTTGAAATTTTTAAGGACGCAGTACGTAAAGATAATTTAGGCATTGCAAATAATCTAATTAGATTCTATAAAGATGGAGAAAATTTTACAGCGTTAGATAAGATAATATATAGTCTCAGTGATTTGTTAAAAGAAAATCCATTACTTTGTAAAGTTGATAATATAATTTTGTTGAAGCAATATTGTCAAAATAAATTGGACCAAGACAATGGTATGAGCGATCATGATAGGATGAAATTTATAGAAAATTTATCAGCTTTAGTAGATTATGATGAAGCCATTAGAGGTGTAGCAATTATAGAAATGATTGAAACATTACAAAATTTTATCACAAATCATAGAGGTGAAGGAGAAGTTTTAAAAATTCATAACAATTATGAAGCTAAGATTGATAAAAAAGGGGCTGATAGATTATTGAATGTTAATCTATATATGATAATATATAGACTTGATGAAATTGTGAAAAAAAATCCATTATTTTGCAAGAATAAAATTATGCCTTATGCAAAATCATATGCTCTAAGTAGAATTGAAAGAGACGATTTAAGTCCAAGAGGTAAGGAAAAAATTAAAGGAAATTTAGAAGTTTTAGATAAATATTCTCAAGTCATAGATTTGCTTGATAATCAGCAAGAAGATGTTCAAGATGTTGGATGTGGATGTGCGCCCTCTTTATTTAATAGACAAAAACCTCTATCAAGAATTAGACAATTAGAAAATTTTACCAATATTTGTCCAGAAGAAAGTGGTGTTTTTGTACTTGATGACAGTTATGCAATTAATCTTCATAGGGAAGGTGCTATTCAATTATTAGAGCGCTATAATAGACCAAGAAGTACTCCCTCTTCTAGAGAAGATGCTAGAAGAGCAGCTACTAGTGCAACTTCTGTAGCAACTAATTTAACAGGAGCTTCTTTCTCTTCTAGAAGGGGAGGCGAGGAAGCGAGAGGTGGCAGACAAGGATGTGCAATTATGTAGTATAAATTATCAGATATTCAATATTTTGCCAATTAGACTGCTGGGTCTGGATTTGATAATTTTTACATTGATTATTTTGCCAATATAGTTGTTGATATTGTCGTTATTCGCTATTTCACAAATTACAGATTGCAAAGCTGGAGACTTTCCAAGGATGCTAATACTAGATGAGCTTTTGGATGATTTAGGGGCTATTTTTTCAAATAAAACTGGTATAATTTGGTTTTCATATTTTTGGTTAAAAGAAATTTGCTGCTTGGTTAAAAGTGATTGCAATATTGATAGTCTTTCTTCTTTTATTTTTTCGTCAATTTGAATATGCGATTCGCTTGCAGGTGTTCCTGGTCTTGGAGAATATTTAAAAGAATAGCATTGTGCAAAATTAACTTTTGTTACCAGATCTAGAGTATCTTGAAAATCTTGGTCACTTTCTCCAGGAAATCCTACTATAAAATCTGAAGATAGGCCAATTTCTGGGCAATTATCGCGCAATTTATCAATAATTTTCAGATATTCTTGATGGGTATGTTTGCGATTCATAGCCTTTAAGATATTATTTGATCCAGATTGGATTGGCAAATGTAAAAAAGGCATTAATTTGTCTATTTGACCATGGGCTTTTATTAGGCTTTCGCTCATATCTCTGGGGTGAGATGTAGTGTAGCGAATTCTTTTAATTTGATTAATTTTGGCAATTTTAGCTATCAGATCTGCAAGAGAATTTTTGCCATCATTATAGGCGTTAACATTTTGCCCTAATAGATAAATTTCAACAGCGCCTTGATCGGACAATTTTTTTACCTCATTGATAATATCATCTGCAGGTCTAGAAAATTCAGCACCTCGAGTATATGGCACAACGCAAAATGTACAAAATTTATCACAACCTTCCTGAACGGTAACAAATGAGCTGAATTTAGCACCATTGACGGGCGATACTAAATTATCGAATTTGTTATCTGCAATGAAATCAAGATTTAATTGTTTTGATTTTTCTCTTTTAACTTTACCAACCAAATCTGGTAATGTTTGATAGCTTTCAGGGCCAACAATAATATCAACAATAGGAGCTCTTTTGAATATTTCTTCGCCTTCAGCCTGAGCCACGCAACCTGCAACAGCAATAATCATATCTTGGCCCTTTGCTTTTTTTGCATTTTTAAATGGCTTGAGGCGACCTAAATCGCAAAATAATTTTTCAGATGCTTTTTCTCTAATATGACAAGTATTAATGATTATCATATCGGCATCATCTGGAGTTTCGCTATTTTGATATCCTGTAGATATCATTAAATCTTGCATTCTGTCAGAGTCATATACATTCATCTGACAGCCATAGGTTTTCATATATAATTTTTGCATTTGGCTAAATTTTGGTTCCTATCATGATTATTACTTCAAAAGTGGCATTTATTTGATTATTATTTTCATATAAATGGTGATAATTAGCAATAACTTTTTTGAGCAGCGTTTTAGTGAAGAATTTATTGGTTTTTTTATTCATAATATTGCCTAAAGACATATATTTAATGTCTTTTAGCAAGGATTTGGCGTTTTTATATGATACTGATAATTTTTCATGGGTTGATGTAGAATTTTTAAAGCCATATTTTTGTAGTAACATGGCAGCGCTTTTAACGTCTATTGTTGGAGGAAGGCGTGGTGAAACACCACCATAAATTTCATTTTCACTAATTTGCATTGCATGATTGAGCTCTTTAAGGTTTTCTTCGCCAAAAAATGAAGCAATAAATATGCCATCTTTTTTTAAAAGATAATAAATTTGTTTGATAAATTCGTCAATATCATTGATAAATTGCAAGTTAAGATTGCTAATTATTAAATCAAAACTACTTGCTTTAAAAGCAAGATGTTGGTCGTCGCAAATAATATGACAAAATTTATTTTTAAATAAAGAGGTATTTATTATTAAATCAGCATTTAAATCTAGCTGGTAGTCATCTAAAATTCCTAATTTTAAGATGCTATTAAAGTTTTTATTGCTAATTAATGAGATATTTTCTTTAATTCTTGAGATAATTTCATGGTAAATGAAATTATAATCAGCAAAATTATTTATTATTCTTGCTTGATTTATTCTTAATAATTTGCGATTGAAAATTGTCATTACTTAAAAAAACCCTATATATTTTATTTGATTTTATCTTTCCTAATCATTGCCTTAATTGTGAAGTAATTATAAATCGTGACGCTTTATTTTGCAATGATTGTTGGCCAAAGCTGCAATTTATAACTGATCCTAAATGCCCAATATGTTCTTATCCTTTTGAGGTAGAAATAATTAACATGCAGCCATTATGTGCTAAATGCCTTGTTAAAAGGCCAAATTACGATAAGGTAATAACTATTTTTCGCTATAATTATGTTATAAAAAAAATTATTAGCGATTTAAAATATCAGGATAAATTCTATATTGCTAAAAAAATAGCTAAAATTTTAGCACCAAAAATTAATGATATAATAGCTAATGATGATATTTTAGTGCCAGTGCCACTTCATTTTAAAAAGCTTCAAGAAAGGAGATTCAACCAATCATTGCTCATATGTTTAGAATTAATGAATTTGCTAAATAATAAGCCAAAATTAGTTAGAGATTTAATTTTTAGGGTCAAAAATACTAAAATCCAAGCCAAATTAAGGGGCCAAGAGCGATTATCTAATGTAAAAAAGGCTTTTATCATTAATAAAAAATATCGTGATCTAATTAAAGATAAAACAATTTTCTTGCTTGATGATATTATAACAACAGGTGCAACTGTTGAAAATTGCGCTAAAATATTAAAGAAAAAAGGAGCGAAGAGGGTGGTAGTGATTAGTTTGGCTAAAACATAGGGTCAGACCCCATTTTTCCCCATTTTTCCTTAGGAATATCGGGGTCTGACCCTTACTTATCTTATCTCTATAATTGGGAATATCGGGGTCTGCTACCTCTATCATTTTCACCTCGAGGACCTCTTATCTTATTTCCTGGTCTTTTTAGTGGTAGCACTTGTTCCAGATCTTTAATCTTTTTTTGTTGTTCAGATATTTGTCCTTGTTGTTCAGATATTTGTCCTTGTTGTTCAGATATTTGTCCTTGTTGTTCGGATATGAGAGCATAAATTGGTGATTTACAATATTCTGAGAATTTTTGCGATAACTTTTCTCTATTTTTATGTTCTTCTTGATTTAAGATCCAATCTTTACTTAATTCTAATATCTCTTGTCCAGTCTTAGGGTTTTTTAAAAATAAAGTTAGATAGTATTCTATATTTTTGTTAAATTTGAAAATATTTTCTGGTTTAAATCTTCCTTTATCCTGATCATAAGCTGCAATTGTGTTTTCATCATTTTCTGAAGCTGAGAATGGTGATTCTGGTTCTTGTAATTTTATTAGTTGATTATGAGGTGTAAGCGACTTAAATTTCTCGGGTTGGGATTTATGCAAAATTTCTGCTATATAAAAGCCAATATCATCACTTTTAGTTTGATCTGAGGTTATAATTTTACTGATAAAATCTTGAAAAGCCTGATCTTCAAATGAAGGTGCACCGAATTGTTTACATAAATGTTTAAAATATTCTTCATTTAAATCTTTAAGTTCTTTGATAGTTGTATTTTCTTTATAAAAAAGTTTGTTGGTTTGTTTATTTTTTTCTAATTTTTGTTTTTGTTCATCATCTAATTTATTTATTAAAACTCCTAAATTTTCTTCATGAGCACCATATTCTAATAGATCTTTTACTATTTCAGTTTTGTCATTGTTTATTGCAAGACCAAGTGGTGTTAAGGTATTTCCATTAGTAAATGTACAAGCAGTCTTATTTAATAATTCTGGATCTTTTTCTAATAGATATTTTACTATTTCAGTTTTGTTCTGGAGTATTGCATAACCAAGTGGTGTTGCGGTATTTCCATTAGGTTCTGT
>JAUROA010000032.1 GCA_030835745.1 Alphaproteobacteria bacterium | reverse complement strand
TGAAGCTTTATTAAAAGGAACATCTCAAGAAAGTTTTATCATGACTGAAACAGCTCAAAAAGACAGCAATAGCTCAAATCCGTTAATGTCAGACAAAGCAAAACAATTTATTAAAGAAACATTAAATGCTTTTAAAGAGCCAACAAAAAAAGCTGCAGCAAAGCAAAATAAAGAAGAGCTAAATCAAGAAAAAGAAAAATTCCATAATTTATTAGACCTCGCTGTTCAAAACGTGAAATTAAATTCACATCAATTA
This sequence comes from Alphaproteobacteria bacterium, assembly GCA_030835745.1. Taxonomy (GTDB): domain Bacteria; phylum Pseudomonadota; class Alphaproteobacteria; order Rickettsiales; family UBA1997; genus UBA1997. The sequence goes on along the minus strand of JAUROA010000032.1, from coordinate 58,500 downwards.
CCTCAAGGAAGAGAAGATAAAACAATTAGAAGTTTAATCTATGCTTTTTTATGTCATTGCACTGGAGATAAAGAAAGTGTTAAAGAGGCCTATATTAAACTAGTGAATGAAGGTCAAAAAACCGGATCTTATACAGGTTCAGGACATGCTAGTGGCAATACAATAGAAAATTTACAAGCTCTTCAAGAAGTATTACAACATTTTATTGCTAGTGACAAAGAAACAAGCATATTTCAAGCTGCTAACCATAATGATCTAATGGAATTTTTAGAAAAACATAAAATTCTAGCTAGAGATAGTAATCCAGAACAGTCACATATAGTAAGACTTGAATATGATATTCCAAAAGATCCGCAAGAATATGTTACGGATTTGGTTAAAGAAATAATATTTTCTAAAGAAATAAGCGCTAAAGATGATGAGTTTAAAAATAAAGTAAAAAAAGAAATAGAAGAATTTATCAAGTGTAATAAATTATTGCTAGATTTTGTTGAAAAGAACAAGGAAAATGAACAAGTTTCAATTATGTCAGAAGGTGATGATATAACAGATGATATAACATCTTTCTTAGAGCAAGATAAAAGAGAAAACTTTAAAGAACTTAGAAGAATCATTGAAATATCTTTAAATAAAGAAGAGCAAGGTAAAGAAGTGGCAAAATCTTTTGGAACAACTACTTTTAGTGATTTTAAGAGTAAATTAGAAGACATTTACAAAAAAGAAGAGGAAAGAATTAAAAATGAGCTCCAAGATAGAGAAATAGGAAGATAATAAAATTAGGGTCAAATACTATATTATCAATTGCAATTTATTTTAATAAATAATAAAATTGAAAATGATTATCATTATTAATTGTTATTTACATAAATAAATGTTTCAAATTTCATTAATGGTATTTAGAGAAATTCTAGAAATAGCCATTGTTATTGGCGTCTTATGCGCTGTTACTAAAGAATTAAAAAATAGAAGCTACTGGATTTTTAGTGGAGCTGCAATAGGAATTTTTGGCTCAATCGCCCTTGCCTTTTTCATGAAATCAATATCTCTAAGCTTTGCTGGCCATGGTAAAGAATTATTCAACGCAACTATTTTATTATTTGCCTCACTTATGATCGGCTTTACCGTGATCTGGATGCAAACTCATGCTCGAGAAATTAACACAAAACTAAAAGAAGTTGGCAAAGCTATTGAAAATAAAGAAAAATCCTTATTCATCTTATCTTTCATAACCTTTTTTACTATTATTCGCGAAGGTGCCGAAATTGTTCTATTTAGCTATAGTCATTACATAAGTTACTCTAGCCTAAATGCAATATTTTCTGGAATTACTGTTGGGCTATTTATAGGTTGCGGAGTAGGTATTGCCTTTTATTGCGGTATGATGCGCGCTTTTGGCAAATATTTCTTTAAAATTACAAGCTATTTTTTAATTTTATTATCAAGCGCAATTTTAATGAAATCTATTGGCTATTTTGTAAAATCTGGAATAATTCCAGCACTAGGAAGTCCTATAATTGATTTATCAGCCATTTTGCCTAAAGCTAGCTTTATAGGGCAATTTCTTCATGTTACAATAGGCTATATAGACAAACCTTACGGATCTCAACTGATATCATATATATGTGCTTTGTTAATTTTGCTACTCTTAACTTATAATAATAATAAAAAATTAAATAAAATTTAGCCCTTGAAAAAGGGAAAATTGTTAATATATATCTGAATATATTTAATTATTTTAATTTAATTTTTTTAAAAATGTCAAAAGTTATTGGAATTGACCTTGGAACTACTAATTCATGCGTTGCTATCATGGATGGTAAAAATGCCAAAGTTATAGAAAATTCAGAAGGTGCTAGAACAACACCTTCAATTGTAGCATTCACGCAGGAAGAAAAAATTGTTGGTGCCGCCGCCAAAAGACAAGCTGTTACTAATCCAGAAAACACAATCTTTGGAATCAAACGTCTTATTGGTCGCAGATATGACGACCCATTAACTGAAAAAGATAAAAAATTAGTCCCATATAAAATTGTAAAATCATCTAATGGCGATGCTTGGGTTGATGTTAAAAAAGAAAAATACTCACCTAGCCAAATTTCAGCCTTTACTTTAACCAAGATGAAAGAAACTGCTGAAAGTTACCTGGGACAAAAAGTTGAAAAGGCAGTAATTACAGTACCAGCATATTTTAACGATTCTCAAAGACAAGCAACTAAAGATGCTGGTAAAATTGCTGGCCTTGAAGTTCTTAGAATAATTAACGAACCTACAGCTGCAGCCTTAGCATATGGACTTGAAAAAAAAGAAGGGCAAATAATTGCTGTTTATGATCTTGGTCGTGGAACATTTGATGTATCTATCCTAGAAATTGGTGATGGTGTTTTTGAAGTTAAAGCAACTAATGGCGACACTTTCCTCGGTGGTGAAGATTTTGATATGAAAATATTAGAATTTTTAAAAGATGAGTTCAAAAAAGATTCTGGCATGGATTTATCAAAAGATCCTCTAGCCCTTCAAAGACTTAAAGAGGCTGCAGAAAAAGCTAAAATAGAACTTTCATCTGCTCTTGAAACTGAAATAAACTTACCTTACATAACTGCAGATGCATCTGGCCCTAAACATTTAAATGTTAAATTATCTAGATCAAAATTAGAGCAATTAGTAGATAATTTAATCCAAAGAACAATCAAGCCTTGTGAAAACGCTCTTAAAGATGCGGGCCTTAAAGCTTCTGAGATTAATGAAGTTATTCTGGTTGGCGGCATGACTAGAATGCCAAAAGTTATTGAAACTGTTAAAAAATTCTTCAATAAAGAACCAAATAAAGGTGTTAATCCAGATGAAGTTGTGGCACTTGGAGCCGCAATTCAAGCAGGTGTATTGCAAGGCGATGTCAAAGATGTACTTCTTCTTGATGTTACCCCATTATCACTTGGAATTGAAACAGCTGGTGGTGTATTTACTAGATTAATTGATCGAAATACCACAATACCAACAAATAAGAGTCAAACCTTCTCTACTGCTGCAGACAATCAAACTGCCGTTACTATTAAAGTATTTCAAGGAGAAAGAGATATTGCTGTTCACAATAAACTTCTTGGCGAATTTAATCTTGAAGGGATTGCACCTGCCCCAAGAGGTATGCCACAAATTGAAGTAACATTCGATATTGACGCCAATGGAGTTGTTAATGTTTCTGCCAAAGATAAAAATACTGGCAAGGAACAACAAATTAAAATTCAATCCTCAGGCGGTCTTTCTGAAGATGAAATTGAAAAAATGGTAAAAGATGCCGAAGCAAATGCATCGGCTGATAAAGAAAGAAAAGAGCTTATTGAAGCAAAAAACCAGGCCGAGTCAATGATTTATGAAACAGAGAAATCTTTTAAAGAACATTCTGATAAAGTTGATGAAGCAACTAAATCTGATATTGAATCTGCCCTTCAAAATCTTAAGGACATCAACTCCAAAGAAGATGCAAAAGCTGCAGATCTTAAGCAAGCATCTGAAGATTTAATGCAAAAATCTATGAAACTTGGCGAAGCAGTATATAAAGCAAGTCAAGAACAATCTCAAAACACTGAATCTAATCAAGAATCTAAAAATGAAGAACAGCCCGACAATAAAGATGAAAAAGTTGTTGATGGTGAATTTGAAGATGTTACTGATGAGGATAAAGATAAAAAAGATTAATAATTAACCATATTAGCTATTTAAAAACAATAGCTAATATGGCATTGTACCAAAAGTCATTTTAAAATAATTAAGAAACTCGAATTTTAGGTTGATGATTCTAAATTAAATTTTTCAAATCTTAAAATTCTTTAGATAACAGCTTTCATTTTTTACTTCAAATTAAATATTAATATTTGTTTAAAATTATTCTAGAATAATTAAGAAATTACGCAACATTGAGGGCATCTATTTTTTACAAAGCTTTCACAACTTGGACTTATCACTCCTTTATTATTAGGACCTGGATCAATATCATGATTCCCCTGCTTATCTTTCAACTCTTCTAGCAAGTCGTTTGCACTGTTAGAAACTATATCATGATTCCCCTGCTGATCTTTCAACTCTTCTAGCAAGTCGTTTGCACTGTTAGAAACTATATCATAATCTACTTTACTCTTAAAAGAATCATCGCAAATCAAATCTAAAACAAAATCTGGAATTGATTTTTCTTGAATAAATAATGATTTTTGACGATTTATCTCTACTTTTAAATCATGATCATCTTCTCCTTTATTTAATTTTGTTGTTGCGAGATTATATGATAAGATCTTTTGAGCATATTCAATTAATGTGTCATAAGATGTTTTGCCTTCTTGATTGTTAGAAGTAATTTTATTTATAAAATCTGTTATATCGCAATAATCATCATCCTTATTATCTGGGTTAATACTCTTAAGAACAAAATAATACTTTAATGAAGGATTATCTTTATTACTTAAATTGTTTGATAATTCATAATGAAGTTCTTCATGATCTTTTAATTCTTGCTCAACCATACTTTTATACTTATTAAGTTGAGTTAAATGCCGCTTCCAATCCTTAGGATCCTCGCTAAATCTTGCACATATAATGTTTATAATATCTGATAATTCATTTCTATTGGCCTCATGTTGAATACTAATAAGTCTCTCACTTCGCAAGACTAAATGATTCTCATCTATTTCATTAAATCTTTCTAAAATATTTAATAATTTTTGTAATTTTTTAATGGATGCTTGCAAATAAATTGTTTGTGCATTGATTCTTAATTTGTCACGTTTAGGCTCATTATAAACTTCATAAGAGCTAGATATATTATCAATAAATTTATTAAATAAATCTTTATTTTGAAACAACTCCCAATCATCATACACTAAACCTTTAATTTCACTATTGCGAAAAAGAGTTTTGCTAATTAATAATTCATTTTCAGATTTGAAAGGGTTTTTGCCATCTTTGGCATCATCTTCTGAAGTATAATATTTTGAAATTTTATTAAATAAATTATAACATCTAGATGTAACCATCCCTAAACAATCTGTCTTTAAAAATTGCAAACCTTCTAACAATAATATTCTTTCTTTATCTTGGTGAGGTTTGCATATATAAAGAGATAACATGTTAAATTTAAGAAATATATGTTGCTATAAAGTAAAATAATTATATTAATTAATAATTATCTAATTTGACATCATATCATATAATTACTTTTATAATAACTTTTTTTACCTCAATCAATATTAAATTATATTTAATGCTTCACTTATAGATAATTACAATGCTAAAAAATTTTCTGATCAAATAATGCAATATATAAGAAAATTTTATGATAATTTTGACCAAAATAAAAAGTATAAATTTAATATTTATAGATGTAATGAGGATAATAACTTTATCCTAATTTTTATTATGTTAGATAATTATATTAGATCTCATCATTATTATCATCATCGAATAATATTCTATTTGATGCACCATCAAGATCATCATATTGTTTTGATTTTAAAGACCATATAAAAGCAATCAAACCAAGCAAACTAAGGATCAAAGCAATAGGGATTAAGAAAATCAGAACTGACACATTAATCAATTAAAATTAGCAACTTTCCCTGATTTTCAATTTCAGCAAAGCCGCCTTCAATATTAAATTCTTTATATGGTTTTTGAACAGAATCTTTAAAGATTTTAATTTCTCCAGATTTTAACTTAGCAATGAATGATTCGTGATTATACATTACACCAAGATCGCCATCAGTTGTAGGAATAGATGCAATATTACAATTACCTTGAAAAACTATACCTGTTGGCGATATTATTTCAACTTGTAAATCACTCATAATTAATTAGATTCTTTTTCAAGCTTTTTGGCTTTAGCAATTGCTTCATCAATACTACCCACCATATAAAAGGCTGCCTCAGGTAGATCATCATATTTCCCCTCGCAAATCTCTTTAAAACCTTTTATAGTGTCTTTTAGATCAACTAAAACACCTGGAGATCCAGTAAACACCTCGGCAACATGAAATGGTTGCGATAAAAATCTCTGAATTTTTCTTGCTCTTGCAACGGTTAATTTATCTTGCTCTGATAATTCATCCATACCAAGTATGGCAATAATATCTTGCAATGATTTATATGTTTGAAGAGTTTTTTGAACCTCTCTAGCAACATCATAATGCTCTTGACCAACAACCCTTGGATCAAGAATTCTTGAAGTAGAGTCAAGTGGGTCAACAGCAGGATATATTCCTATTTCAGCAATTTGTCTTGATAATACAGTTGTAGCATCTAAATGAGAAAATGAAGTTGCTGGAGCTGGATCAGTTAAATCATCAGCAGGAACGTAGATCGCTTGAACAGAAGTAATTGACCCATTTTTTGTAGAAGTAATTCTTTCTTGCATATTACCCATCTCGGTAGAAAGAGTTGGTTGGTAACCAACTGCTGAAGGAATTCTTCCAAGTAAAGCTGAAACTTCTGAGCCAGCTTGTGTAAAACGAAATATGTTATCAATAAAAAATAATACATCTCTACCCTCTTTATCACGAAAAAATTCAGCTTGAGTTAATCCAGTAAGTGCAACTCTTGCCCTAGCTCCTGGAGGCTCATTCATCTGACCATAAACTAACGAAACCTTAGAATTTTCAAGATTTTTCTCATCAATAACCCCAGAATCAATCATCTCGTGATATAGATCATTGCCCTCTCTGGTTCTTTCTCCAACTCCTGCAAAAACTGAATATCCGCTATGAGCCTTAGCTACATTATTAATAAGCTCCATAATTAATACGGTTTTTCCAACTCCAGCACCTCCAAAAAGACCTATTTTTCCGCCCTTAGAGTATGGTGCAAGCAAATCTATAACTTTAATACCTGTAACAAGAATTTCAGTATCAGTGGCTTGATCAGTAAGTATTGGAGGATTATTATGTATTGATCTAATTTCTTTTGATTTAATATCCCCTTTTTCATCAATTGGTTCTCCAATAACATTCATGATTCTTCCCAATGTTTTATCTCCAACAGGAACTGAAATTGGCACACCTTTATCAATTACCTCAACACCTCTAACAAGACCGTCAGTTGAATCCATAGCAATAGCCCTTACAGTTCTCTCGCCAATGTGAAGTGAAACTTCTAATATTAATTTTTTACCATTATTATCACATTCCAAGGCATTATGAATTGCTGGCAATTCGCTATCTTCAAATTCAACATCAACAACTGCAGAAATAACCTGCGAAATTCTTCCTTTATTACTCATTAATTAAAAATTTATAATTTTATATTATATAGATAAACTAATTCATAAATATTTATTATACTCTACTTATAAATCAACCGCTTTATTAATTTAATTCATAGTACTTATATAATTCATAACTTTCATAGCAATTGGCGCAGCCACTGCAGATCCAGAACCACCGTGCTCAACTACTACTGAAATAGAATATTTTGGATTATGAGATGGAGCAAAACCAACAAAAATAGCATGATTTTGATATTTTTCATCAAGATCTTCACTATCTCTCTTTGAAATTACTTGTGAAGTTCCTGTTTTACCAGAAACTTTAAAATTAGGGTTTTTTAATCTTTGATAAAATGCTGTTCCACCCTTTTTATTAACAACATTATACATAGCATCTTGAATAAAATCAATATTAATTGGATCAATATTAATTTTACTAATAGAAGCTTGTATAATATCTTTTTTAACAAAATGAGGTCTAATCATTTTACCGCCATTAGCAATTGCAGCATTTGCAACCGCCATTTGAATTGGACTTGCCAACATAAAACCCTGCCCAATAGCAGCATTAAGAGTATCGCCACCAACCCACTTATCATTAAATTTATTTTTTTTCCACTCTTGATTTGGCAAATTAGGTGAAATTTCTCCCAATAAATCTATTCCTGTTTTTTGACCATAACCAAACTTCTGAGCCATTTTATATATAGCATCATAACCAATCTCATTGGCAATTTCGTAAAAATATATATTGCAAGAATGCTTTATGGCATCAGACAAATTAAGCGCACCGTGCCCTCTATCTTTCCAACAATTAAATATTCTATTGCCATATTTATTATGACCTCGACAAACATGTTTCTTTTGAGGATCATATCCTGCTTCTAAAGCGGCCAAAGCAACAATCAACTTAAATGTTGAACCAGGAGGATATATAGCGGAAATAGGCCTATTATTTAATGGATTAGATTTATTATTATTAATTTTTTGCCAATAATCTAGCGATACCCCTTCAACAAAATTATTAATATTGTAAGTAGGGCTAGAATTATATGAAATGATTTCACCATTATTAATATCAATCACAATGACAGAAGCTGTTATATCTTTTATTAAATCACTAATAAAGCTCTGCAATTTAAGATCAATTGTTAGCGTTAAATCACTGCCTTGTATTGGATCATCTTTTTTAATAGTTTTTATTGGGATATCCTTGGCATTTACTTCAACAAATTTGAGGCCATATTTGCCACGCAAATATTGATCATATATTTTTTCAATTCCTGACTTACCAATACGAAAATCTGGATGCATAAATAATGCTTGCCTACTCTCTTTTACTTCTTTTTGAGATGGCAAAGAAACATATCCTAAAATATGAGCCATAGAATATGGATGCTGATATTTTCTAATAATACCACTTTCAATAGAAATTCCTGGCAAACTATGTGAGTATGACTCAATTCTTGCCATATCATACCATCCCAAATTATCAACTAACGAAATTACTGATTTGCCATCTAATTGACTTAACTTTTTTAATATTTTGGCCTTTTTACTTTGAGACAGATCTAATATGTTAAATAATTGAGAACTTATTTTAGCGATATCTCTTTTTTTATCATTATAAAATAATAATCTGTAGCTACTATTATTTTGCGTTAATGCTATACCATTTCTATCATATATATTTCCCCTTGGAGCCGGAATCATCATAGTTTTAATTCTATTACTATCTGACTGAATAGAATATTCCTTATTTTTAAAAAGCTGCAAATATGCCAATCTCGAAATTAAGGCTCCTGCCATAGTTAATTGAATTGAGCCTATAATTAACGCCCTTCTATTAAAAAACTTATTTTTTCTAATATCACGAAGCATCTTCTAGCAGTCTTTCACTTAAATAATCAAAAAATTTATGCATTATAACATAGAATAATATAGTTAAAATCCACGATGATATTGGCGAAATAAGAGATATGACATTATTATTTAATAATGTTAAAAATAAAAATTTTAGCATTATCACTATTGCGCTAAAAGCTATAAACTGATACCATATATGCATAAAATTTTCTTTAATGAATAATCGATCACTAATAATTTCAAAAAATTTAATTGAAAATAAATAGCATATCGATGTCAATCCCAAGAAATTTCCAATAATCGCATCATGCCATAATCCTAAAAAGAATATGAAAAAATTACTAAATACTTTTCGATGAAACCAATAGTAAAATATTATTATTAAATCAAATAAGGGAATTATTTTCACAATATTGCCAATAGCAAATGATGATAAATTAATAACTACAAAAATAATTGCCAATAAATGAAGGAATAATTTAGAGTTAAATTGCGACTTTTTACCTTTTGTTAATTTTATCATGTAATATTTTAATATTATTAACCTTATTATCGCTATTCCAGACATATGAGATAACAGCAATGAAATCTGCTCCCTCATTTACTATTTTAACGCAATTAGTGTCATTTATACCCCCAATAGCAACAATTGGCAATGATGATATCTTGCTAAATTTAGAAATAATATCAATTTTTGGAGTTCCGGGCGATTTTTTTGTTATAGTTGGAAAAAATGCACCAAAAGAAATATATGATGCTCCCATTTCTTGAGCTTTAAGAGCAAGATCAATTTTATCGTAACAGCTAATGCCTATTAGCAATTTTTGAGAAATTTCTGCAATATCATATTGCAATAAATCATCTTGACCAAGATGAACTCCGTCAATATCATTATTAAGGGCAATATCTGGATGATCATTTATAATAAAAGAGCAATCATAATCTCTGCATATTTTTTGTAAATTTTTGGCAATTTTTTCAATTTCTAATTTTTTATATCCTTTTAATCTTAACTGGAATGCTTTCACCAGATTTGTTGCTAATATATTTTTCAAATCAATCGCAAAGTTACTATCATCAATTACAGGATTGGATATGAGATATATATTAGACATTATTTAAATGACTCAATTTTTGGTTAACCTCTTAATTTCAATATCTGAAGCAATGTCAGATCTGTAATCAAGGTCAGTTCGCGCAATGAAAGAATTAATAACATTATTTAATTTTGTACTTGCTTCAACAATATTATCGGCAATGCAGCATAATGCAACAACCCTTGACGAAGAAACTGTTTGATATAAATTATCACTACCCTCAACTTGCTTTGCAGCTGAAAAATATATATCTATATTATTTTTTTCTATCTCGTTGATATCAAGATTAAAAAAAACTTTTGGCCCCTTATTTGGATATTCCTTAGATACTAGATATTTGACAACACTAGCTTTTTTTACAAAGTCACATTTAAATTTATCAATATTTTTATAATAAATTGCTTTTAAAAGCTCTGAAAATGAGCAATTCATAATAGATAGCACATTAAGAGCTTCTGGATCACCAAATCTGGAATTAAATTCCATAAATTTAATGCCATTTTTAGTTAAAAAGAATCCCCCATTTATCACTCCATTAAAATGAATTTTATTGCTAGACATATGTTTAACTGCTGCAGACATAATATCGCAACAATCTTTATAATCTTGATCAGATAAAAAGGGCAAAGTTTTTTTACTATCACTAAAACACCCCATACCACCAGTTCCTGGACCCTTATCACCTATATTACGATATGGATAATCATATGTTGCTGGGGCAAATATAATATTTAAACCATCGGTAATACCCATAATCGTAAATTCAAAACCTTGTAGCTTTTCGCAAACTAACACTTCTTCACCCTTATCAAGCAATGAATAGATATATTGACGAGCTTGTGATATATTTTCTAGATGCTCACCCATTACCTTGACTCCTTTTCCAGCAGTTAATCCTTGAGGCTTTATAACAATATCTTCATTCTCAAACTCGCTTAAAGCATTATCAATTTGCTCTATATTTTTGATAATAAAATATTTAGGAGTAAATTTCTTAGCAATTTCATTGACAATATTAATTGAGTAATTTTTATCCCATTCAATTTGAGCGCCTTTCTTGGTAGGTCCAATAACTTTGATTTGATTAACCATTAAATCATCTACAACACCATTTGCCAAAGGAGCATCAGAATTAACAAAGACATAATCGATTGCATTTTGATTTACAAAATCTATGATAATTTTGCTATTATTTATGTCGCCAATAATATATTTACCACTATTCTTTTCTACTGCATTAATTATTGTTGGATTTTCATGACCCATTATCGCGAATAATATAGAGTCCTTGGCTAATTTTGTAGCAAATATCGCCTCTCTTGCACCATTACCAATAATTAGAAATTTATCCACTTTATTTACTTATTTTTTTTTCTAAAGAATGCTGGAACATTAACTATATTATCATCAATATCAGATTGATGATCAACATTATTGCTCATTGAACTTGAATCAAAGAACTTTCCTGAAGATATATTTTGATCACTAATATTTCGCGATGAATCCTTATTTAATCTATTTTTATTTGGCGAACCCTTACTTTTTTTATTATTCATAAAGCCAAATAAACTAAAGCTTTTATTGTCATCTTCATATTCAATATCGGCCTGATCATTCTCAGATTCATTGCAATTATCATTATCACTATGATCAGCAAAAAAACTATCTTTTGATAATATTTTTTTATTTTCTATATTATCAAGTGCTTGATGATCATTATTTGCTTGAGATAGATTATTATCATTATTATCCTTTATGGACACATCTTCTTCATAGTAACTTTTATCATCATAGCTAGGCTCTTTATTGTCGTCATTCACTAGATTTGATTGATAATCATTGATACGATCTTTTTTTTGTGAAACTTCCCAATCCTGATTGAGATAATCTTTGCTTAAATCACTCTTATTAATATCTTGAACAATTGAATTACTATTTCTTGACGCTAATTCACTATCAATACCAGTTGCCACAACAGATACCCTAATAGATCCTTTCATATTTTGATCAAAAGCCGTACCAAAAATAATATTAGCCTTGGGATCGACCTCTTTTTTAATGGTAGTAACCGCAGCATCTGCCTCAAATAATGTCATATCACTACCACCCGTCATATTGACCAAAACTCCTTTTGCCCCCTTAATTGAAATATCATCTAAAAGTGGATTAGAAATTGCTTCTTCGCATGCCACTATTGCTCTATTTTCTCCACTAGCTTCTCCTGTTCCCATCATAGCTCGACCCATTTTAGTCATCACAGTTCTAATATCGGCATAATCCAAATTAACAATACCTGGTCTAGTTATCAGGTCTGTTACCCCTCTAACTCCAGCATGAAGAACTGCATCGGCCATTTTAAAAGCTGACTCAAAAGTTGTTTGCTCATTTGCAATACGAAATAAATTCTGATTTGGAATTACAATTAAGGTATCAACATGCTTTTTTAAGTCTTCAACACCATCTTCCGCAACGTCCATTCTGTGACTACCTTCAAAATAAAAAGGCTTAGTAACAACTCCAACAGTTAAGATATTTTTTTCTCTTGCAAGCCTAGCAATTACTGGAGCAGCACCAGTACCAGTTCCACCACCCATACCAGCAGAAATAAAAGCCATATTTGCCCCTTCAAGAAATTTATTAATTTCATCAACATTTTCTTCGGCAGCATCTCTGCCACATTCTGGAAATGACCCGGCTCCCAAACCCTTGGTCAAATTAACTCCTAACTGAATTTTATTTTTTGCAAGAGAATTATCAAGAGATTGAGCATCTGTATTAGCTGCAACAAATTCAACTCCTTGCAAATTAGAAGAAATCATATTGTTAATGGCATTACCTCCAGCGCCACCAACTCCAAAAATAACTATTTTTGGCTTATATTCATTAATGTTTTTTTTCACGTCACTTTTATTTAATGGCTGTTGCATAATTTTTTAAGAGGTTTTGATATTTTTAACCAAGGTTTTTTGAATTATTTCTTCATTATAATCGATGTTAAGACTATTTAGACTTTTATCAAATAAAAATTCAATAAAATTAAATATATTTTTAGCATATAATTTACTACAATCAGTAGCAATTCTTGATGGATAATTTGAATGAGCAATAATTTTGACTCCATTATAATTAGATATTTTGTCTATTTCTGACAATTGACAATTGCCTCCATTAATTGCTGCTAGGTCAACTATTACAGATTCAGGCTTCATAAGCTTAACCATATCTTTAGTAATTATTACTGGCGCCTTTTTTCCTGGAATCAATGCTGTTAGAATTATAATATCTTGCTTGGCTATATTTTTGATCAGTAATTCTTTTTGTAATTTTTGATAATCTTTACTCATTTCTTTAGCATAGACTGAATCAATTTTTTCTTCACTTTCAACTTCAATAAATTTTGCACCCAAACTTTCAACCTGCTCCTTGGCAGAAGATCTTACATCGAAAGCACAGACCACACCTCCCAACCTTTTTGCAGTTGCAATAGCCTGAAGGCCCGCAACCCCAGCACCAATAATCATAAATCTTGCTGCTGAAACAGTTCCAGCTGCTGTCATCATCATTGGAACAGCTTTTTGATATTCATATACCGCATCTATAACTGCCCTATAACCAGCTAAATTACTTTGAGATGATAACACATCCATTGACTGAGCACGAGTAATTCTTGGCAATAAATCTAATGAAAAAATATCTATTTTAGCCTTCTTTGCTTTAGTGATAATATTTTTATCCATTAATGGATTCAATGTAGCAATAAATAATGCTTCGTCTTTACATTTTGAAAAATCAAGATCATGTCTTTGAACAGATACAATTATATCAATATCTGGTAATATTTTATTGATATCATCAATAATTTTAGCATTATATTCAATATATGATTCATTCAAAAAACCGCTCTGCTTTGCTGCATCTTTTTCAATATAAAGCTGAAATCCTAAATCATGAAGTTTTTTAGCAATATCTGGCGTTAAAGCCACTCTTTTTTCTAATGGATGATTTTCTTTTAAAACTAATAATTTCATTTTAATCTAAATGATTTAGAAATTTAACAATTAAATTAATAGATTAACGGTTTTAATCTATTTAAAGCCACAACATAAAGCGATAAGTCAGCATGTGGCTGCATCTCTAATTCAGCTATAAAGCTGTCATATCTATTAACTATAAATTGAGAATTTTGAATCCAACTATCAATTGAGTTAATATCGCAGTCCTGACCATTACACATAAAGTCAACTACACTTTTAGATATTCTCATCTGATAATGATATAAATCGTCTAAAATTGCTTTGCTCGACATTTTTTGCCAATTATTTTCTAAATTTAACTTGGCAATTTTACTTCGTAATTTCTTAAGATAAAATCTTGTTCCAACCTCAAAATATATTTTTGCGATTACTCTAAGATCAATTTTAGATGATTGCGATATCTCCCAAATATCAAAAGCCGATGCAATTGGGTCCATAGCAGCAATTTTATTGGCCAATTCACTTGGCACTTTACTTAGATGTAATTTTTTTGCTTTATTTTCATAGTCTTGACGAGAAGCCTTAGCCAGAACTTGAGACAGAAAAGACCATAAATCATTGGCAGATTTTTTATATTTTTTTATATCATCATCAATTTTTGCGCTAAATTGTCTTCTTAATAGCCATTTTACTGATCTTTCTAAAAGCTTAATAGAAGATAAAAACATACCAACAACAACATCATGACTTACCTTACCGCTTAACGACTCTATTTCTTGCCAAATTTTATCAAGCTCAAATGACTCAGTAGCAATAATAAAGCTTTTAACGATTTTATCTACATCAAATCCGGTTTCTTGCATTAATTGGTCAACAAAAGTAATTCCAGCCCTATCTACAATTAAATTAGTAATTTGGGTTGATATAATTTCTTTTGATAATTGATGATTATTAATTTCTTTAACAAAATCTTGCTGCATTTTAGCAGGAAAATAGCTTATTAAATATTTATTAAAATATTTATCTTTTATTAAATCTGACTGCAATATATTTTTATATATACCCATTTTGGCATATGACAGCATAACACATAATTCAGGCCTTGTCATGCCAATCTTATCATTTTGACGACGATCAATTTCTTTAGCAGATGGAAGAAACTCAATATCCCTATTTAATTCACCATTTTTTTCAAGGCGATCAAGAAATTTAGACTGCTCACCTAAAGCTAAATAACCCATTGAATTGGCAATTGAAACTGCCTGAGTTTGCATATTATTATCTCTTAAGACAAGATCAGAAACTTCATTGGTCATTAATTCTAAAACTTCATTTCTTTTACTAAAAGATATTTTGTCTTTTATCACAGCATCAAATAATGCAATTTTAATATTTACCTCATGATCAGAACAGTCAACTCCTGCCGAATTATCCATTGCATCAGTATTAATGAGACCATTATTTAAAGCATATTCAATTCTGCCCTTTTGAGTAAATCCTAAATTACCACCCTCGCCAACAACTTTACACCTTAATTCAGATCCATTAACTCTTAGATCGTCATTAGCTTTATCTCCAGCATCCAAATGCGATTCGCTTGATGACTTAACATAGGTGCCAATCCCACCATTCCAGAGTAAATCTACTGGAGATTTAAGAATTGCCTTGATTAATTGACTAGGAGATAATTCTTTATCTTTAATATCTAGCATTTTAGCTATTTCTGGCGATATTTTTATTGATTTTGCTTTTCTTTCAAAAACACCTCCACCCTTTGATATTTTTGACTTATCGTAATCTAACCAAGTTGAGCGATCGAGCTTAAATAATCTTTGCCTTTCTTTAAATGAAATGGCACTATCAGGATTTGGATCAAGAAAAATGTGCATATGATTAAAAGCGGCAACAAGCTTAATATGTTTTGATAATAACATTCCATTACCAAATACATCTCCCATCATATCTCCAATGGCAACACAAGTAAAATCACTAATTTGGGTATTAAATCCAATTTCTCTAAAATGCCTCATTACCGACACCCATGCCCCCTTAGCAGTAATTCCCATTTTTTTATGATCATAACCATAAGAACCTCCAGAGGCAAAAGCATCTCCAAGCCAAAAATTATATTCATTAGATATTGAATTTGCCGTATCAGAAAAAGTTGCAGTACCTTTATCCGCTGCCACAACAAGATATGGGTCAGCCTTATCATAAATTATACAAGATTTTGGGTGTATAATTTTGTTTTTAACAACATTATCAGTAATATCTAACACGCCTCTTAAAAATATTTTATAACATTCAATAGCGATATTTTCTGCTTCATTTCTTGATAAATTTGACAGATCCTTTTTAACAACAAAACCACCTTTTGACCCTTCAGGCACTATTACTGCATTTTTTGTCATTTGCGCCTTCATAAGACCCAAAACCTCAGTTCTGTAATCTTGCAATCTATCAGACCACCTTAAACCACCTCTTGCAACTTTACCACCTCTTAGGTGAATTGCTTCAACTTCTTTAGAATATACAAAAATTTCTGCATATGGTCTTGGAAGTGGTAAATTTGGGATTTCTTGTGAATTAAACTTAAATGAAATATAGCCCTTAAATCCTCCAGAAATCTTTGACTGGTAATAATTTGTTCTTAAAGTTGCTTTAATACAGTTATAATAACTTCTAATTACACTATCTTCAATAGCATCGCTAACTTTTGACAATTGAAGATTAATTTGGCTTGAAATCTTGTTAATTTCCTCATTTCTTTTATTGTCATCTAGCAATAAAAATGGGTTAAATTTTACCTCAAAAAGATCTATTAGATTACGAGTAATATTATGATATTTATTAAGAGTATTTGATATATAATTTGTTTTATATTTTAAATCAGTTTGATATATATATCTTGTATATGCTCTTAACATATATATTTGCTTCCAATTAAGATCGGCAGATATTAATAGTTTATTTAACTCTCCACATTCAATGACACCAGACCAAATTAAGGAAATCGCTTTTTCAAAATTTAATCTTAATTTATGGCAATATTTAAATGATTTATCGCCTAATTTTAAATTAAAATAATTAATCCAAACTATATCTCGCTCTCTAACCCTACCCTCTTTATTAATTTCAATTGGATATGTATGCTCCTTGATAACCTCTAAATTAAAACTATTAAGAATTGGCATTATCTTGGATAGTGGCACTTCTGCATGAGGGTTGTATATTTTAAGCTCTATTATATCCTTATCTAGGTCTTGAGATGATTTATAAAACTTAAAAATAGTATTTTTTTGATTAATGCAATCTTCAATATATGAAATATCAATTGCCGCTCTTCTAGCGCTAAATCTATTTTTATAACTTATAGAAAATGAATTCTTATATTTTGAATATATATCTAAAGCTCTATCATCGCTATATTTAGCTTTAACTGTCTGCAATAAGTCATCCATCCATATTCTAGTCATTTTTGCTATTTCCTTTTCAACTTTTAAATCATCAACATTTGGAATAGAACTATTATTTCTTATGATAATATGAATTCTTACAAGATTTGAATCATTAATTTGCACAAAAAAATCTGCCACCTCGCCATTATATACTTTAGCAAGATAATTTCTGATTTTGGTTCTCAATTCAGAATTACTTCTATCTTTTGGAGTAAAAATCAGACAACTAACAAATCTTTCAAACTTATCTTTTCTTGCAAAGAACTTAACCTTTGATCTACCGCATATTGACACAATCCCAACGGCATTTTTTAAAAGATCTTCGTGAGAAATTTGAAATAGCTCGTCTCTTGGGTAAAATTCCAAAACAGTTACCAAATCCTTATAATTGTGACTACCTTTAATAAATCCGGAATCATCAATAACTTTTTGCGCCTTTTTTCTTACTAAAGGAATCAATTTAATAGACTGATTATATGCTGATGAGGTAAATAATCCTATAATTCTATATTCACCAATTACCTTACCAGAAGGAGAAATTTTCTGAATTCTAATTCTCTCAGCATTGGCAACTCTATGAATTTTAGATCGATAACGTGATTTAAGTATTTCAATTATATATGGCCTTTTAACCGAATCTTCAATTTCTGAAATTGTTGAATTAATTACACTAGGCTTCATTTCATCATATTGAGAACAAAAAACACCAAATTCTTGCCCTTTAACCTCTTCTAATATATGCTTTGAATCTTTATTTTTTTTAATGTCAAACTCTTTAACACCCAATAAAACAAAATTACCTGACACCATCCAATCAATAAAATCTTTTATTTCTTGAATATAGTCTCGATCGCTAATAATCTTAGCTGAATTATCAATTTGTAGCTTGCAGCTTTTTACAACTTCAAGCATAGACCTCCACTGAGATACTACCAAATTAACCGTTTCAATTACTTGCTCTAGACCTTTTGTAAAATTATTTATTTCAATCTCATTATTAATTTTTTCAATGTGAAACTGGATTATTGATTCATTTCTTTTTTCCTTATCACATGCAATATTTTTAACTTTACCTAATATGTCTCTAGATATGTCGTAAGTAGGATGAATAATATTGATTATTTCAATTGAGTGCTTATCGAGATATCCCACTGCTGAATCAACTAAAAATGGTGCATCAATGTTAGCAATTTCAATTATTGTATAATATGACTCAAAGCCATCTTTCTTTTTATCTGGATTGAAAATTCTAATTTTAGACCTTTCATGACCTTTTGATAAAATAAATTGATAAGCACTCAATATGTGATTAAATAAATCATCATCGCTATATTGCAAAAAGTCTGACTGATTAGACTCGGAATAGAAATTACTTGCAAATATTTCAAAATTTTTCTTGTTAATTACTTGTGAAAGGTTTTTTTTATCTATAAAATTAAGCAATCTCTCTTGTAGTTCAAACATTTCTAAAATTGTTTATAATTAACAAATAGCATAAACCCCTAAATCTTGCACGCAAAATTAATATTTTACAACCAAAATTTAGCATTTAACTAAAATAACGCTATATTGCATACCTTCCAATTTTGGGTTAAATTCTGTTTTAGCAAAATCAGATACCGACTCTATTATATCACTCATCATTTTTTCAGCAAGCTCTCGATGTGTTATTTCTCTGCCCTTCATTCTAATTGAAATTTTAACCTTACAACCTTTAGCAATAAAATCTTTAGTATGCTTTAATTTAACATCATAATCGCCTTTACCAATATTGATAGTCATCTTAACCTCTTTAATATCAACGATTTTCTGCTTTTTTTTGGCGTCAGATTGCTTTTTTTGCAACTCATATTTCATTTTGCCAAAATTGGCTATTTTACATACTGGAGGATTGGTGTTTGGTGAAACCTCAACAAGGTCCAAAGAAACAGATTGAGCTTTTTTTATACCGTCAGAAACTGACATTGTTCCTATTAATGATCCTTCTTGATCAATAACTTTAATTTCGTCAGCAGTAATTTCTGAATTAATGCGATATGGGTTATTAATATTTTTGGCATTTGATGAGTTTTTTATTTTCACTAATTATCTTTTTATTTATATGAATTAAAGCACTATGTAATATTAACATGTCATATTTAAATGACTAGTTTGCTTATACAATAAATATTATTAATTTGATAAGAATTTTATTTACAAAAAATCTTAGAAACTAAATAATATCATTTTATGATTAAATGTTAAAATCTTAAAAAAATCAAGTAGTTATTTAGAAATGTATTTTGCACTTTAAAATTATACAATAAGTCATCTTTGGGGCATCTTTAATTATTTTAAAAATGGCTTTATACAAGATTTAAGAGGTCAAAATATTGGTATTTTTTAATAAAATTAGCAATTTATTCAAAATAATTATCTAATGTTTGAGAAAAATCCAATATTACTTCTTTCCATATAGTAAATTTATCCTTAGGCAATCCTCTAAGAGGATTACATATCTCTATAGCTCTTTTAGCATTATATACCGCAATCTTAAATTGCTCTTTATTAATTTCTTTGAACTCTATCATCTCTTCCAAATCAGAAATATCTGATGTAATAAAGCCGCTTTTGGATATTTTAATTTTAACCAATATTCTTTGACTACTTTCTTGACCCTTTTCTTCTATAGCCCTTTGAAAACATGACTTAATTTGACTATATAAATTAAACTTTTCTCTATTGGTTAAGCCAATTGTTTTTATTGACTTAATTGCTAATAAATATTCCTTTTCCTTATTTTTCTTTTCTAAATCTAGAAATTTTTCAAACCATATATCCTCAGCCTCCTTGGCCTCGGCATTTTTAGGCTCTATTTCTTTATTTTTTACCTCAGCCTTATCTTTTATTTGATCGTCATCTTTAAGTGTTTTATTTTCTTGTTTTTTGTCTTTTTTAATCTTTTTTTTCTTAGCAGCTTTGTTATTTTCAACTTTACTAGACTCAACTATTTTAGGCTTCTTGACCTCATCTTTCTTTTCATTAATCTTTTGATCTATTTTTTTACCCTTAATTATATCATCAATCTTGCTAACAATCTTGCGCTTTAACTCTTCTTTTTTTTCACTTTCTTCAATTAAAGAACCATGCGCCTGATTTTCTACCTCAATTTTAATATGCAATTCTTGGCTTTCTTGTGTTATTGACGAGGAAATATGGAATATAACATAATATATTACCAAGCTATGCAATATTAGTGAAAAAATTATATTTTTAAAATTCATAAATTAATCTAGCATTAATGATCGTCACAACCTTACAATCCCTAAATTCAATAATTTTTATATTTAAAAGCCAAATCCTTAAAACAGCTAAAAAATTTATTATAATTTATGTCGAAAAAAAAGAAAATATTAAAGATTACAATATATTTATATTAAAGCGATTTCAAATATCTTAGAAACAATAATGATATCACATACAACCTTGAATTGAATTTTAATTTTTTAGGTAGATTTTGGCACTACTTATTAGCAAATTCTAGAAATTACTTTTTAGTAACAAGTATAACCTTTGAAAACCCTGCTAGATTTATGACTTTAACAACCTCCATAACTTTTCCATAGTCATTTCTTTTATCTGCCTTAATATGAATTTCTGATGTAAAATCTCCACCAAATTGATCCTTTAAACTTCTTGCCAATGATGATATATTAATTTCTTTATCGCCCAAATATAATTTACCATTTTTAGCTATTGAAACTACAATATTTTTTTTATCAATTTGAGACTCTTCTTTATTAACTCCATTTGGTAAATCAACATTAAAACCTCCAGTAATAATTGGCGATGTTACCATAAAAATTATTAATAATACCAATAAAACATCGACAAAAGGAGTTATGTTAATATCGCTAATTGCTCTGCTTCTATAGCGCGATCTATTATTTCCAGAATTAATTATCATAAAAACTTACAAATTTCTAATCGCTATCTTTAATAATGAACAAGCTATTTTCTAGCTTTTGATCATAATTAACGTCATATAAATTAACATTTACGATATCTCCCATATCATTTTCAACTTCCATTTGAATAAAATTTACAGGATTAAGAGAAAATAATAAAGAAAAATTACCAAATCTTCTACTATTCTTCTTTATTATTGTTATCTTGAAAAAATTATCTTTTCTAAAAGCATCAATCACTTTGATATCTTTAGCACTAAATGATATCTTTTTTCTGGTAAGAAATGAAGCTGGAGTAGTCTGCGTTCTAAGATTGGACTTTTCTTCAAGCTCCTTATCATAATATGTTAAAACAGAATTATTAACAACAATTATAATTGGCTGGTCAAGATCGTAATCAATTCTTAATTTGCCAGGTCGTGATAGATAAAAGTTACCCTTAGAAATTGCTCCTGAAGATGAAATCTGACTAAATTTGGCAGATATATTTTTAACATTATTAAGATATTGCTCAACAATATTAATTTCATTTTGATATTTCTTGTAATAATTAATATTATTTTCTTTGGCAAAGGAGCTATTAAAAAGCCCAAAAACAACAATATTAAGAATCAAAATAAGATATTTACAGCGCAATATTTTAAAAATTATGTATCTTTTGAATAGTAAATATTTTTATCAAGCCCATCTTCTGAACTATCAACCATAAGTGTAATAGCGCTATCGCCAGTAATATTTATTGTTGTTCTTACCATATCTAGCAGCCTATCAACTCCTAAAATTATACCAATCCCTTCAACTGGCAATCCTACAGAAGAAAGTACCATACCCATAAAAATTATTGATCCACTAGGAATACCAGCAGCACCAATTGAACCTAAAGTACAAGTTAGAATTAACATTAAATAATTTTGCAATGTAAGATCGATTCCATATGCTTGCGAAAAGAATAGAGCACAAATTCCAAGATATATTGCCGTACCATCCATATTGATACAAACACCAAGTGGCATTAAAAAGTTAGAGTTAGCTTTTGATACACCCATTCTTTTTTGTAATTGCTCCATAGCTGTTGAAAGAGTAGCCTTACTGCTACTAGTAGCAAAGGCAATTGACTGAGTTAATAATATTTTTTTATAAAATGGCATAGGAGAAACTCTAGCAAATATTAATAACATTACTCCAAAAATAACATACTGGAATATACATGCAATTAAAACAGTAATAATTAACTTACCCAAAGCAAGCAAAATGTCAGTTCCTTGTGTTCCAATAACCCACGCTATAAAACCAAACACTCCAATTGGAGCTAATTTAATAATAATTTCTATCATTTTAAAGGACACCTGAGCAGCAGAATGAATGACCTCTTTAACTGGTCTAGCTCTTTCTCCAACAATATTTATTGTTATTCCAGTAAAAATTGTAAAAATAATAATTTGAAGAAATCCATCATTAGCCATAGACTTGATTGGATTAGTAGGAATTAAAGCTACTAAAAATTCAATAATAGATGGCGGAGCTTTTTGCGAAGCATTAGCAACCTTTTCACTATTTTCATTTGGAATAATACTTAAATCAACACCAGCTCCTGGTTCAAATATTAAACCAGCTGAAAGACCAATTAAAACTGCAAACATAGCGGTAAATATGTAGGCCCCAAAGCCCTTAACACCAACTCTAGTAAAATTTCCCTCATCATCCATTGAAGTAATTCCTGATAATATTGCAAAAAATATTAAAGGAACAATAACCATTTTGATTAAATTTATAAAAATGGTACCAAATATTTTAAGACCTTCAGCATCTTCGCCATAATAAATCCCTGCACAAACACCCAAAAACAAACCTATAAGAACTTGTTTCCACAATTTCATACCAAGCAATGATCGTAAAATTTTCATTTTAAAATTTTTTAATTAATATCAACTTATAACTCAACATGCCTAACATGATTAATCATGAATAATAAATATAAGTTATAAATTTTGAAAATATAAAATTATTTAGTGATCGATAATGTAATGTTTAATTTGTTAATGTCAAAAATTTTTTTTATAATTTCAAAAATATAGCCATATTTTTTTTAAATTTACCTACCAAAAAATTTTATCACACCTTTAATTCAAAGGGTTAAGATTAATATATTAAATTATAAAATTAATTTTAAAAAATTAATAAATTATTTGCTGCGCAAACTGTTTAATTTATTTATAAAAAAAACATCTATCAAAGCATATCTATTAATTGCAACTAATCACAAAATTGTTATAATTACCCTTTTATAATGATTTCACATATTTATATCAAGATCTTTATATAGTAGATTAAACCTAAGCCAAAGTAGCAATTATTCAAAAAATTTGACTTTTAAAATAAATTCATGAATATAGCAAGGATCAATTAGTAACTTATTAAGTTTTATAATGAAAATAATATATTTAATCATATTAAATTTAATTTTATCTTTCAATGCATGGTCTGCAACTAAATATATATCAATAGGAACTGGTGCCATTACTGGAGTTTATTATCCATCTGGCGGGGCAATATGCAGATTACTTAATAGAGGCAGAAAAGAGCATGGTATTAGATGTTCTGTTGAATCAACTGGCGGATCGGTTTCTAATTTAAATGGTATTAGAAATGGTGCTATAGATTTTGGAATCGTTCAATCTGATTGGCAATATCAAGCTTATAATGGCGACAAATTCTTCTCTGATCAAAGACCATTTAAAGAATTAAGATCAGTTTTTTCATTATATACCGAAACATTCACAATTGCTGTTAATAAAAAATCTAAGATAAAAACATTAAATGACCTACTAGGCAAAAAGATAAATTTTGGGCCTAAAGGTTCTGGAATGTATGCCACAATGAAAGTATTAATGGATGTCAAAGGATGGAAAGATAGCGACTTTGAAGCTATTTCATATTTACAACCTTCAGAACAGCCAAAAGCACTATGCTCTGGCGATATTGATGTTATGATTTATGCCGCAGGTAATCCAAATGGAGTTTTGCAAGAAGCAACTCAAACATGTAAAGTAAAAATTATATCAATTGATAGTCAAACAATTGATAAATTAATATCAATAAATCCTTACTATGTTAAGGCCTATATACCAGGTGGCATGTATATTAACAATAATAAGGATATAAATACTTTTGGTGTTAAAGCTAGTCTTGTGACTTCAGAAAAAACAGACGAACAAATTGTTTACAACATTATTAAAGCAACCTTTGATAATTTTGAAAATTTTAAAACTCTTCATCCCGTTTTCTCAACTTTAAAAAAAGAAGATATGGTAAGAGCAGGAAATTCTGCACCTATTCATCCTGGAGCTTTAAGATATTTTAAAGAAGTTGATTTAATAAAATAAGATCAAAATAATTTATTTAAATATATCGATATTAACTTATTATCTTTATTATATATATTATTATTTGGATTCTTCTGATATATAGCTTCAAAATTTATACTTAAATTGTTATCAAGATATTTATCGTAAAATATTTCAAAATTACGCTCTCTGCCCTTAGGCTTTAATGACAATACTCCATTTTCCCTTAAAATATCGCCTTTATCATTTCTAGCAATTGCTATATCATAATGTAATTTACCCTTATATACTGTCATTGGCTCAACATAATTAAAACCTATCACGCCACCGGCAACATTATTATGAGTAATATTAAGGCCAAACGATCTTGCTGCCACATCATTATAACCCCTAAATATTCCAATATCATTGCCCTCTATTTTTGAAAATGAGTGAGCAATTGAAGTATTAATTGCCATATTCTTAGATGGTTTTTTTTGATATGTAAATTTAAGATATTTTGTTTTTGTATCATTTGAATTAGAAAAGGCACCATAATTTTTAGAATTCAATATATTATTATTAAATTCATATAATTGGCCTATAGAGGTCAATATTATGTCATTATTAATTTTATATGAGATAGTCATATCCATAATTCTATTTTGCTCTTTTACACCTTCTTTAACATTTCTATCTTTATTAACCAACTGATATGATGAAGTTATGTTTAAATGATTATTAAAAAAATCTTTACCAAAAAATATTTGATGAAAATTTCTACTATTATCAGGATTAATATCATGTGAATTTATAAATGAACTAAATGGATTTGAATAAAAAAAGCTTCTCATCCTCCCACCTCCGATTAATTTATCAGATTGACTAAGCTCTGTGTGATTAAGATTATAAGCAAAACCAAAATCAAAATCCATTTTGTTATAATAATCTTTAAAATTTTAACTAAAAGAAAAACCATTATTACGAGATATATTTATATTTTGTGAATTATCAGTTACACTAAATTTTAATCCGTCGTTATTTACTAGCTTATTGTCCTTAAAGTAATTTATATTAAAATAGAATTTTGCACTCGAATCCTTAAAATTATGAGGTAAAATTTTATTTGAAATATGATTATTCTTATTCCTAATTGTGTAAAGCGAATTATTACTAAGTATAATTTTATTAGCTAAATTAGCTTTATAATCACGCCCATAATCATCAAAAAAAACTGCCTTTTCTAGGCTTTTTACAATATTTACATAAGAATCGCCAAATAATGGACTTGAAAATATTGCTGAATCAGATAATTCATAGCCATTTGATTTAAAACTAGATCCAGATAATAGTAAATTTTGACCCTTGGCACTAACAGCTTCTGCTATATTAAGCAAACCCTTGCCATATATTGGGTCAACACCTTTAATGCCTAGATCTGTTGCGCTTGATAATAATATTTCTGACAATTGAGCATTAGTTAAATGAGGCCAGGCAGATTTAATAATATTGCCGCCCCTGTAACATGAGGAGCTGCATATGAAGTACCTTGTGCTGAAGTATTATAATAATGAGCAGAACCTATAGATGAATGAGCAGCATATATTTCAACTCCTGGTGCAACTAAGCAGTAATTCATGGAATCTCCGCAATTAGAACTGAAATCAGCAATATTTTTATCTTGATCAATTGCACCAACAGCAATTATTGACCCAGATAAATCAGAATCATTAGCAAGACGAGCTGGATAAGATGACTGATCAAGAGAATCATTACCAGTTGCAGCAATAGATAAAATATTTCTATTTTTTAATGGTAGGAATTTTTCTTTAAGATCTTCTATTACAGATTCAGTTATATTGCCATTAATAGCCCAGCTCAAATTAATAATTGAATGATCTGGAATATCATCATAAAATTGCTCTAAATACAAATCTGAATCTTGATCAATAATTTTAAATGATGTAATATTATTTTTATAAGCTATACCATGAATTTGATTGCCATCTTTCTTTGCAGATATTATTGAAGATACCATTGTACCATGACTAGTATTACCTGCAGATATATCATTATTATTATCAATAAAATTGTAGCTATTTCCAACATTATAGTGATTTGCAAATTCTAAATGATTAATATCTAGCCCAGAATCAATAACAACTGCACTAACCCCCTCCCCCCTTTCAGATTTATTGAAATAGTCAAGTATAGCATATGATTGAGCAAGATTAACTATGTCATAACTTGGTTGATTATTATATTCTTGAGTTTTATGAAATTCAATTTCAGATTGATCAATTCCTAAATTAACCCAACTATTTTGCTCAATTAAGTCCGAGTAATTAGTGCTGGGTTTGCTTTTACCACCTCCAGAAGATGAGCAGGCAAATAATGGCAAGATTAAAATTATAGTAATTAGCCTATTCATCTAGCCAAGAAACCAACCTGTAATGATATAATTTAGCAATAATATTGTAATTGAAGATGCAACTACAGCATTTGTAGTCGCTATACCAACACCTTCGGCACCACCCTTAGAATTATATCCAAAATAACAACCCATAATAGCAATAACAAATCCAAAAAATGCCGCCTTAACCAGCCCCAATATAACATCTATAGCTTCTAAAAACTTTAAGCTATTTATAATATATGGCCCTGGAGAAAATCCAAGAGAATAAACGCTCACTAAATATCCACCCATTACACCAATTATGTCAGCTATTAAAACCAGTAACGGCAAGGATATTACTCCAGCAATTAATCTTGGTGCAATTAAATATTTATAAGGATTAGTTGAAAGTGTTTTTAATGCATCAATTTGTTCTGTAACTCTCATAGTTCCAATTTCTGCAGCCATTGATGCTCCAACTCTGCCTGCAACCATAAGGCCTGCTAGCACTGGACCTAGCTCTCTTGTAATCGACAAAACAACTACCGTAGCAATTGTACTTTCTGCATTAAATCTTGAAAAACCAGAATAACTTTGCAAAGCCAAAACGGCACCAGAAAAAATTGCCGTCAAACCAACAACTGGCAATGAGTAATAACCAATTTTAACCAATTGATGCCATAATAATTTAGGATAGTAAGGCGGTGTCACGCAATTCTTAACAGATTTAGCAACGAAAATACTTAAATTGCCACATTGCACTAATTTATCAATTGTAAAACGACCAATTGCTGTTAAAGAAGATATAATAAAATTTATATATTTTATATTTGATATCATAAATTGTAGTAATAATCTTAAAATAAATTTTATACTTAAATAATGACGATAATAAAACAAGAAGTAAAAAAAATTTGCCTATCTTGCAAATTAGCTCAAAATAACATTTCAAATTTAGAAAGCTCTATCAAAAATAAAATATTAAGTTTTACATCTGAATTAATAAAACAAAATATTGTCAAAATAGTAAAAGCCAACAAAATTGATCTTGAAAATGCCGCTAAAAATAATATTGGATCCGCTAAAATTGATCGCCTTAAATTAGATGAAAATAGAATTAAATCTATGATTAAATCAATTGAAGATATCATCAAACAAAAAGACCCCACCAATCAAGTGATATACAGCGCTCAACCAGGAAATGGCCTTGATATTAAAAGAATAACAACACCGATCGGTATCATTATGGCAATTTACGAGTCAAGACCCAATGTTACCTCAGATATTGCGGCACTAGCGTTAAAATCTGGCAATGTTGCTATTTTAAGATGTGGCTCAGATTCAATAAATTCCTCTACCATAATTGCCAATCTTTATCAAAAAGCTTTGCAGCATTTTAATATTGATAAAAATGCTATTACCCTGATCAGCAATCCTGAACGTCAATATGTTAATGAATTATTAAAAATGGACCAATATATTGATGTTGTTATACCAAGAGGTGGCAAGTCATTAATTACAGCTATTAGCAAAAAAAGTAAAATACCTCTTTTTAAACATCTTGATGGCAATTGTCATAGCTATATTCATGAATTGTGCGACATAAGTAAGGCTCGTAAAATAATATTAAATGCTAAAATGAGAAGGGTTGGAATATGCGGAGCTACTGAATCTATAGTTATTGACCAAAAAATTTCTTGCAAAATAATTCCTTTAATTTGCGACGATCTGACAGAACATAATTGCGAAATAGTAGGAGATTTAGCCAGTCAAAAAATTGATAATCGTATAAAAAAAGCTAAAAATATTGATTTTGCAACAGAATATCTTGATAAAAAAATATCAATTAAAATTGTTAAAAATATTTCTCAAGCAATTAGTCATATCAATAAATATTCTTCAAAACATACTGAATCAATAATTACCCAAGATGCAGAATCTGCCGATAGATTCTTTAAAGAGATTGACTCGGCAATTGTAATGCATAATGCTTCAACTCAATTTGCTGATGGCGGAGAGTTTGGCATGGGCTGTGAAGTTGGCATTGCTACAGGAAAACTTCATGCAAGAGGGCCAGTTGGCCTTGAACAATTAACAACATATAAGTATATTGTTAACGCTAATTGCGCAATTAGAAAATAAATTACACAAATATGATTAAATCTAAAATTGGTATCATAGCAGATTGGCATGAATCAGGAGGTTACTCTCAATATCAGCATTTTGCCCTTAGAACTCATTACATTGAAATGATTCATTTAGCTGGAGCAACAGCTTGGCTAATACCCTATGGCGAAGTTTCAAATATTGACCATTATATAAGCAATATAGACGGCTTATTAGTTCCTGGTGGCTTTTACAAAACTCCGGAAGAATGGTATATAGATACTCATGATACAAGTCCTTATCAAATTACACCAAGACTAATATTTGAAAAATCCATGATTAGTAAAGCATTGCAAATTGACTTACCTATTCTTGGAATATGCGCTGGAATGCAAGTTTTGGGCGCAATAATGGGATGCAAACTAACTGGCAATGTCAATCAATATCTTAAAAGCAATATTGATCATTTTGGCTATGTAAAAAATCATAAAATATCAATTCCGAATAATAATCTTTTACATAAAATAATTAATAAAGATATTATTGAAGTAAATTCAAATCACCGAGAAGCGATAGCTCAAATAAGCGATTCGGTTAAAATATGCGCCAAATCAGAAGATGGATGCATTGAAGCTATTGAAGTTAAAAATAAGAAATTTGCTCTTGGGGTTCAGTGGCACCCAGATTTTTCATGCTACAAAAAACAACAAATTTCTCAATATAATCCTGATTACGAAATTATTAAAGCATTCATTAAATCATGCAAATAAAAATCAATATTCCTGATTACTGGCCAAAATTATCAATTGGTGATTATGTAAGCATAATTAGCCCTTCATTTGCTGTAAAAGATGATGAAATATTAAAAATTAAACTATTGCTAAAGGATTGGGGTTTAAATATTCATATTGGCGATTTTAACAAAAATAACGAACCCTTATTTGCCAATAGCGATAAACATCGTAAAGCTGAGCTAAATAATGCTGTTAACCACCCCGAATCTAAATTTATTCTAACCACTAGAGGTGGTTATGGTTGTTCAAAAATAATTGATCAATTTTCATTTAATAATAAATTTAAAATTATTGCCGGTTTTAGCGATTTAACATCTCTGCATTTATTAATTAATAATTACCTTAATAAATCATCTCTTCATAGCCCTGTTCTCAAACAAATTGCCAATAATGAAATTGATAATCGCTCAGTTGAATTATTTAAAAACATAATTTTTGGCAATATTAAAGAGCTTTTTTATGATGTTAAGCAAATTAATAATATTAAACTTAAATCTAATTTATTGCCAAGATTAATCGGCGGTAATCTATCATTAATACAAACCTCAATTGGCACTAAATGGCAAATTAATAATAAACCATTTTGTCTATTAATTGAAGATATTGACGAGCAAGCATATAAAATTGACAGAATACTTAATCACCTTAAAAATGCTAATATTTTCAATAATTGTCATGCTTTATTCATTGGAGATATTGTTGAAAAAGAACATAGCGACAATAAGTTCTACCTTGATCATGTAATAAAACAATTTAGCACAGAGCTTGGATTGCCAATTTTTAAAATATCTAATATAGGTCACTTAGCTCAAAATATGTCAATACCTTTAGGGGTAGATTTTGCACTAATATCATAATTTAACTTACTCAATAAAACAAACATAATAGAGCAAACTAATAGCACAAAATATATCTAAAAAAATTAAGAATTAGCAATAGCTATCTTTATTGTTTTAAAAATGGCTATTGGCATAAGGTGTTAATATGAGCTTATTTTGATAAAATTCATATTTCTTAAAATTTTTTAAGAAACTCATACCAAGTAATGACACCCCCATATCCGAACTATTAACAGATGCTCTTACATTTTTCAGATTTAGATTGCCAAATTTTATATCTTTTAAAATAACTGAAGCGCCATATGAAATGCCATTTGCCGTTTGATAAGGTTTATTAAAAATGAGCTTTGCTATATTAATACCCGCTTTTTTAGCATCTCTAAGACTGAGCACCATATCGGTTGCCCCTGTATCAATCATGAATTTAATATTTTTGCTGTTAACTTTAACATTGGCATAAAAATGATTTCCATAAGACATATTGATTATTATTTTATCTGATGAGTTAACCTGAATATGGGATGGATTTAATTCCCCAACTAATCTAGTTTTAACCTCAAGAAAATCAAAGCGAAAACTATATAAAATTACAATAAACATAGCAATTGCAGCCCAAATACTGAAATATTTCACAGCTTTTAAAATTGGCATATTTCCCCTGGTAAATATTGAGCTTGCAATAAATGCCAATAATAACATCAAATATAATATATTAACCCATTCATTATTGTCCATTATAAGTGACTTTTACTGTTCTAGACTGCAAATCATCATCTTTGTGATGCGTTATATTAATTTCGATATAGTGCGGTGGTAAAAATTTTGATGCTATTTCGGGCCATTCAATTAGACATATTGCTTGCGACAAAGAATCAAAAAAACCAACATTCTCTAATTCATTTTTATTTTCAATTCTATAAAGATCAAAATGATGAATTTCACCCTTTAAACCTTGATAATAATTAACAATATTAAAAGTTGGGCTTAATATATTATCCTTTTCTTTTTGAAGAGAATTTATAAATTCTTTAGCAAAAAATGTTTTACCGGATCCTAAAGTTCCCGTTAAGGCATATACACTATTAAACAAGGCCTGATCAGCTATTTGCGCAGCTAATAGAGACATTTGCTTTTTATTTTGAATAAAAAATTCTGACATTAATAATGATCTTAATTTATTGACTTATATTTGTTAATTATTGGTAAATAAATAACGCCAAAAACCATCTTTAATTAAGTTTTTTAATTGTTTTAAAAATGGTTTTTATTATATTATTATTTATCATTAATTAATAATAGTAATTTTAAAATTTAATATGGCTAATAAAAAAATAGATATTGCATTATATCAACCAGAAATTGCTGGAAATGTCGGATCTATTATTAGAAGCTGCGCTTGTTTTAATGCCAATCTTCATATTATTGAACCTTGCGGCTTTCCCTTTGATGTAAAAAAAATTAAAAAATCTGCACTAGATTATTTTAATAAAATTAATATAATAAGACATAATTCATTTGATATATTTTATCAAAATGAAGTTAATACAAAATCAAAAAGACTTATACTCGCAACCACAAAAGGTGATGAAGATCTAAGAAATTTTACATTTAAACAAAATGACATTATTTTATTTGGCCAAGAAAGCTGTGGTGTTGATTTGTCAATTCATCAAAAATGTGACCATAGAGTTTATATTAATATGCAAAATAATATGAGATCAATTAATTTAGCAGTTTCCTGTGGCATTTTTCTCTCCCACATTTAGGATATCAAATATCACATTTTAATAAATAATCAAAATTATAAATTTATATGAAGTCATTTAATAATAAAAACTACCTTATATTTGCTGGCACATCTTCAATTGCTCAGGATCTTATTAGAAAGCTTAAAATATTTGACAGCAATGTATTTTTTACATCAAGAAATGAAGAATTAGCCAATAATATCAAACAAGAAACTGGTTATGATTATCAAATATGTCAAGATTTATCAGATTTTGATGAGGTAGAAAAAATTACTCAACTAGCAAAAGAAAAATTTGGTAAAATCGATGGTATTGTTAATTTTGCTGGATCAATAATGTTAAAGGCAGCTCATCAAACAAATTTCGAGCAATATATGGATGTAATCAACAAAAATTTAACCACTTGTTTTGCCATAACCAGATCAGCTGCTAAGAATATGTCTGAAGGTGGCTCAGTTGTATTTTTATCATCTATAGCAGCCTCAATTGGCATATCAAATCATGAAGCAATCGCTGCTGCCAAATCCGGAATTGAAGGGTTGATAAGGTCAGCATCATGTACATATTCAGGTAAAAATATAAGATTTAATGCCATTGCTCCAAGTCTTACAAAAACAAATCTAAGCCAAGATCTGACTGGTAACGAAATGATGTTAAAAGCATCATGTTCAATGCATTCACTAGGCAGAATTGGAGAAGTTGGGGATATATCTCGTGCTTGCTCATTTTTGCTTAACCCAGATAATGACTGGATTACAGGTCAAGTAATAAAAATAGAAGGCGGATTTTCTCTTAAAGCAAAAGCCAGAACATAAAAAACCTAAAACATAAAAAACTATAAAGCTAAAATTACATAGAACTAAAAACGCATAGAACTAAAACACATAGAATTCAAAACACATAGGGCTTAAAATATATAATATTTTAATCTTTAGCAACTTAGAATAGTTTATCTACCACATATAATCCATTATTAGATTATAAACCAAATTTGTGGCATATGCTTCATCATTTAAACATGGTATCACGGTAAAATTTTTACCACCTAATGACAAAAATTCTTCCTTATAACCCATTGCAATTTCTTCAAGAGTTTCAACGCAATCACAAGCAAATCCTGGAGCGATAACTGCAAGATTTTTTACGTCATCTTCAATTACTTGCCTCAATACATCTGAAGTATATGGTTGAAGCCATTCTTTTGGACCAAATCTTGATTGAAAACCGAAATATGTTTTTAAATTTAATTTTTGACTTTCAATTTCCTCGCAAAATAATCTATGGGTTTTTTTACAAAAACAAGAATATGGGTCACCCTTATCAAAATATTCTTGAGGTATACCATGATAAGAAGCAAGAACTGCATCTGGCTTAAAATCTATTTCACTGAAATGCTTTTTTAATATCCCAACCAAGCCTTTAATATAATGACCATTATCACAATATTGATTGATAATTCGAATTTCTGGCTGCCATCTTATCTTAGACATTACTCTAGAAATTTCGTCGCAAGTCGAGGCTGTAGTTGCAGCACTATATTGAGGATATAATGGAATGAATAGAATTTTTTGACACCCTTTATCGATAAGTTTGTTAATTTTAGACTCAATTGATGGATTGCCATATCTCATAGCATAGTCAACCACAATATGATCATAGCTTTCATCAACCATTTCTCCAACTTTTCTTGCTTGATTCCTGGTGTAATAACTTAATGGAGATTCGTTAATATTGGTAAACCATATTTTTTTGTAATTTCTTTTGGCAATAAAAGGTCTATAATTCAGTATAAAGAAATTTAAAATAAATTTCCATGCTATAGGATTAACTTCTATTACTCTTTGATCTGATAAAAATTCTTTAAGATATCTTCTAACTGAAAAAAAGTCATAATTATCAGGTGTGCCGAGATTGATTATTAATATTCCAAGATTTTTTTCAATTTTTGGATGGTTTTCAGGTATATGGTTACTACTCATTTCTTAATTATTTAAAGGTTTATAGGACATTTTGCGTCTGGTGTTTGAATTAATTAAACAAAATTAATGTGCCAAATTTAATAATTAATTCACTCTAAATTATATATTTTTTTGTTATTTTACTATTTGCAACTATTATATGTGTCATTTTAAGACATATTGCATCTTAGCAAAATCACAAAAAAAAGAGAAGATTATAATTCATGCAGCATCATCAAGGTTTTGGAAATAATATTAGATACAATTGGAGCCGCAAGCATACCCCCAGAATTATATATATAATCAGAATTATCAAATAAGATATATATTAAATATTCAGGCTCTTCAATAGGAAAAGCAGCAACAAATGATGCTATTGTCTTTCTTTTATTATAACTTCCTAGCTCGGCTTTTTCAGCAGTTCCTGTTTTACCCCCTATTGCAATATCTTTAACTTCAGCTTTTTTTCCTGTTCCATCGCTAACAGCATTTGCCATTAATTTTCTTATTTTTTCTGAACTATTTTGACTAATTATTTTTTTAGCAATTATTTGATCATCCCTTTTTAAAAAAGAAGGACTAACCAAGCTACCACCATTAACAATTGCACTTACTCCAACTGCCAGATGAAGTGGTGTAATTGCAATTCCGTGACCAAATGATATGGTGTAAAGACTAATATCGCTCCATCTTTTTGGAATAATTGGGGTTGCCAATCCAACAAAATCACTATCTAATTTTTTTAAAAAACCAATATCTTCAAAAAATGATTTTTGCCTTTTAGCGCCAATTTTTTTAGCAATTTTTACTGTACCAATATTTGATGAATGAATAAAAATATCATTATAATTCATATTATCTTTAACATAGTGATCGTCTTTAATGGTATATTTGCCATATTTTATTGGGTCCTTAACATTAAATATTTCTTTTTCATTTAGCAAATTATCTTCAAAGGCAATAGCATATGTTAAAATTTTAAGAACTGATCCCAATTCATAAACTCCACTAACTAATCTATTAAAACTATTTGTTGAATTGATATCTTCCTTATTATTTGGGTCAAAATTTGGCAATGATGATAAAGCAATTACCTCGCCATTATTAACATTCATAATAATTCCGGCAGCAGCTTTGGATTTATATTTTTTCATAGCAATTCTCAGCTCATTATCTAATGCATCTTGCACTCTAACATCAATAGCAGTTTGTATATCTTTACCTTGATGAAGCTTTTTATTATAACTTAATTCAATGCCAGAAAGTCCGTTTCTATCAATATCACTATAACCTACAACATGACTTAGAAGAGACTTATGAGGATATATTCTACTTATATCATCTTGAAAAACTAATCCGGCAATATGCATATTCTTAACCTGAGCAACTTGATTTGGCGATAAATTTCTTTTAATCAAGACCCAATCTTTTTTGGTTTTTTTTTCCAACTTTAACTTGAGCTCTTGATAATTAAGGTCTTTAAATAATCTTGCTAATTTTAAGGCAATTTGATCGCTATTTTTAACAAGTATATTTTTAACATAAAGTGATTTGGTTTTAACATCTCCAGCTAAAATAACACCATTTCTATCAATAATAGAACCTCTTTTAGAATCTTTTTTAACTTTATAATCGCTAATCACATGATTCTTATTGCCGTAAGCTACAATAAAGATCATGCGACCAATTATTATAAAAGATAAAATAGCAAATATAAAACAAATAAAATAAAGCCGATATTTTTTATTAAAATTATTTATTACAGCCAAAATATCTATAAATCAATTTGTGAAACCAAATTCCTAACGCTATCAATTGAATTATTTAACATTTCCTTTTCTTCATTTGTTAAGTCAAATTCAATGATTTTTTCAACACCATTTCTGCCAATTACTGACTGAACACCAATATATAAGTCATTAACATTATATTGCCCTTGAAGATATGCAGCAACCGGAAGAATTCTCCTTTTGTCAAATAAATAGCTTTCAGCCATTAATATTGCTGATGATGCTGGAGCAAAATATGCCGAACCATTACCAAGTAATTTAACAATTTCTGCACCACCATCTCTGGTTCTTTGTATAATTTGATCAATTTTTTCTTGCGAAGTCCAGCCCATTTTAATCAAATCTGGTACCGGAATACCAGCAACGCTTGAATATCTAATTAAAGGCACCATAGAGTCGCCATGCCCTCCAAGAACACAAGAATTTACATCTTCAACTGATACATTAAATTCTCTTGCTAAAAAAAGTGACATTCTAGAAGAATCAAGAACACCAGCCATACCCACTACTTTATTAGTTGGCAATCCAGAGACTTTTTGCATAACATAGACCATGGCATCTAGTGGATTTGTAATTACAATTACAAAAGCATTAGGAGCAAATTGCTTAATTGCACTGGCTACGATTTTGATAATTTTTGTATTAGTTTCAAGTAAGTCATCGCGACTCATGCCTGGCTTTCTGGCAACTCCTGCAGTAACAATAACAACATCTGAATCTGCAATATCTTTATAATCATCACTACCTATAATATTTGCATCAAAATCTTCAACAACAGATGATTGCTCAATATCAAGTGCCTTACCTTGAGGCATTCCTTTATTAATATCTATTACAACAATATCGCCAAGATTCTTAAGACCAGCAAGATGAGCAAGAGTGCCACCAATATTTCCAGCGCCAATTAATGATATTTTATTTCTTTTAGCCATAAATTAATTAAAATTATAATTAGTAATATTCACTAATTTCTAGTTATATTAAGCCTAATTTCAAGTATTTTTTAATTTGATAATTATTAATAACACAAAAACCATCTTTGGTTGAATTTTAATTGCTTTAAAGATGTCTTTTAGTATTATATGTTAATTCTTAAGCATTAGCAATCTGGGCCAAACAAATATATGGTGCCAATTTTTGTTGAATTGGCATCTCCCCAACTATAGCTAACAATAAATCGAACATATTGATAACTTCCTGGATTATCAAGAGTAAATCTCGATGCCGTATCCCAACTTGCTAATTCGGGAAGTTGAAATGATAATAAATCAACCCATGTAGCATTATCATTGGAGCCCTGCATTAAAACATCTTTTGCATTCCTCCTCGATCCGTGAATACCATTTACCCCATACCATTCAAATTCTGAAATATAATATTGCTTATCCATGGCAATTGTTATGGTTGGATTATTTCTGGTAAAACCAGCAGCCCTAGGATATGTTACATTACAGCAATTATTTTCACCATTATTACCATATCTGCCAAAATTTTCTGGTGTTGTTAATATTGAATTTAAACCCTCATTGCTCCATGTTCCAATCGAAGATGATAATGTCCAGTTATTTAATGAGTAACTACTACCAGTAGTATATGAACCATATCGATAGAAAAAATCTGGATTATTTATTCTTGATACTTGAGAAGTATCACATGATGACCCTGATGCTACTAATGGATTATCATCAATATTATCAACAACACCATCTGAATCACTATCAACTTCTCCTGATAAATTCCATTTACTTGCAAGATAATGTGTAATTTTAGATCTCTCTTCATCTGTAACTTTGCGATTTAATATAATTGTTTCATAAATTCTTCCAAACCAATATCCATTACTAGTAGGGCTAGTTCCTGATAAATGTCTATTGCCTAATATAAATCTTGTATTTGGTTTATTTGTAGAGCTATAAGTAGCTTGACCTACTAACACTCCATTTCTATATATTGCAAATTCGCCACTCTTTATTTGATATTGATAAATAAATGGCCCAGTATCAACTTCAGCTACAGATGAAACATAAGTCCTTTGAAAGTAACTAGATCCATGCATAAATTTTCTATCAGCATCGCTTCTTTCATGATATACTATTGAATCAAAATTATCAACTCCTTGCTGCTGGATTGTAACAGCGCCCCCGCCAGCGTTATTGCCGCTAAAATCAATATTTCCTAAATCAAGAACTGCAAATATTGTAGCCTCATTAAGGCTTTCCAAAGATTCTGTCCACATATAATCATTTGAGCCATCAAAATACACCCCTGCACCATCATATGATGGCTGGTTTGACGTTGAAGACTGAGTTACATTGTAAGAATTACCACTTAAATCATACCAAGATGAAATTGCTCCTGAAATAGTCAAATTATTTTGACCATCGATATTTTTAGAATCTAACCATAATTTAGGAGGGATACTTCTTACCAACACTTCTCCATCTGACTTTAAAGGAAAAGAATCTGCAGAGTCAATTAATGAATCTGCGTCACTATCAACAACATCCATCAAGCCCCATTTATATGATAAATAATAGTTAATTCTGTTAAACTCATCATTAGTTAATGCTTGATTAACAATAATTAGCTCTGCTATATAACCATCGAGATAGCATAAATCATTATTAAGAGCAGTTGATTGCGATAATTTGATACCGTTAGTTGTGTATTCGTGCACATTTTCTGTTCTAACTGCATTATTTTTTATAATGCCATTATAATAAAGATTCATGTTACTACCACTATATCTTACTGCAAAAATATTAGCATTTTGACTTGATATAGCTTCTTCATTAGGAGCGACCCAGGCTTCTAATGGATTTCCACTATTAAATGATAATATCTCATCATTTAGATGCTCTGTTACAGAGCCAAACCACAAGGCAATATTACTATTTTGATTAAAATTAATACCGCCACATGAAGAAGTACTTTTATTTATATCATTATTTGGCTTATAAACAAAGAAAATTGTGTTAAGATTTTCGCTAAAACTTAAATCTTGCAGAAAATGTTTTGAAGATCTATCAAATTTTACAGCTGGCTTTTGATTTAGATAACCTTCAACCAAGGTAGGCTGGTTAGAGATATTGGTTTGTGTTAAAGCATTAGACTTAGCAAGATTTTTCCAACTACTTATTTTATCACCGTCACTTAAAGTTGAATTATCGTAACCATCAATATTTGTGGCATCAAGCCATAAGGATATTTTTGATCCTAAAGATAAAATATCAAAAGAATATGCCAAATTACTATCTGCAATATCTAATTCAGCAATTTGCGATGATAATTTAAACCTTCCAGCCCCTCCGGCGCCACCATCTCCATTAGTGTCAACCGATCCTCCAGAGCCACCATTTATTTGATAATTTAAGCTACCATTATAATTATTTGTAACAATATTAATACTACCTCCAGAGCCCCCTCCTCCACCTCCGCCATCTTGACCATAGGCAGATCCTCTTGACTCTCCATTTTCTGCATTAGCAATAAAATTAGCACCACTATTGATCGTGATATTATTAGCATAGATCATTATTATGCCTCCACCATCACCACCTTTAAAACCTGGACCCGCCCATGATTCTGGCTCTCTATTATCTTCACCTCCTGATCCACCTCCTGATCCCAAAAAAATTTTAGATGGAAAGCTATTTTCTCCATATGCCAAACCTGCCGTTCCTCCAGGTGAGCAACTATTTCCATTAGAGCCATTAGCTCCATTTGAGCCATAACCACCTCCAGCACCACCAGCTGCATGGCTGCATGAAATTCCACCACCGCCGCCACCCTGATTATTGCTATTAATCATAATATTAGTTTGACCAGATATTGATTCACCTTGAAGCCCATATGGTGCACTTCCTCCATCAACTCTAGCACCACCTCTATAACCTTTTTTACTAACATCAATACTAGTATTATTAACTAAAATATTTTTTACTTTTACTGCCAAAATACCACCAACCTGACCATCCCAATCTTGAACCGTGATATCACCATTTAAATATAAATTATCATATTGCGGAACTCTTTGAATCATAACAGATTGACTAGTTAAATCTGAATTATCAGAAAGGCCATAAATTTTCTTAATTTGACCATTAATAGTAATATTATTTTGTTCAACTCCTTGAACTTTAACAAATTCATAATTACCAACATTGTCGAAATTATTAGCATCTCCCCTCATATTTATTAATAGCAAGATATCTCCAACTTTAAATGAATTTGCTACATTAGAAGATGAGGTACCACCAGTTCCAACTCCTTTAACAGAAATTTTATTAACATCAATAGCCTCAACACTAAATGCTTCGCCATCAGGAGCTGTCCTGCCAACAATATATGATGTGGTGTTAATATTTCCAGAATTAATAGTCACATCGCCATCAACACCATTGCCATAATATAATATCTTATCTTGCAATGTGATCTTATCTGTGGCATTATATATTGCTTCAACCTCACTGGCAGTTAAAGCTACTGAATAAATTCTAAAATCATCAAAATATGATCTTTGACCATCTCCATGGGATGCACCATGCGATCCCAGGTGAAAATATGGATATAGATCCGAATAATTATTTGAAGTATTATGATAACCATTTAATTGACCATTCTTGTAAAAGGCTATATAGTCATTATCCATGTCGAAAGTAAAAGCATAATGTACCCAATTCCTAAAATCCATTGCAAAATTATTTGATTCTAAATAGCTCCAACTGCCATCACCTCTATAATAAGCTTTCTGTACCCATCTCTGATTAAATGGAGTGTTATTTTGCCAATTATCATACAAAATTCCAATATTAGTATTTTGATATCCTATATAGCCATGAGATTGTTTTCTCATATTAAATAGTCTAGAATATTTTTCACTACCACCCGTTAAGGCTTGTCCGTCAATATCACTATTAGCCATGGCCCAAAAGCTTATTGAAAATTTAGGGTAATTTCTTAAATCTAAATCTTTATTAAGTTTAAAAAAGTCTGACGGATTAGTTGGGGATCCGGCCGTTGAATAATATTCATTATGCTTGAATAATACAGGAGTTAAATCTCTTGAGTTAGATAAGTTATAAGTTAGTATATCGGGATTTTGTTCATCATATGAAATTATCTTATAATCACCAATTTCAGAAATATTAGTATTGTCAAATGTAAAATGAAGAATTAAATGAGATGTTGGATTTTCATCAAGACTATCAACCACCCCGTCACCATCGCTATCTAATGAAGATTCATGCCCCCATTTTTTAGCTAAATAATGATTTATTTTATATAAATCTTCATCTGAAATCTTTTTGTCAAAAATTATCACTTCGGCAATTTTACCATGAAATTTATAGCCATATTGTAACTCTGCATGCCTTTCTTTTCCTAGCACTAAATTGCCACTATTTTGTATATCCCACACATCTAGCAACTCTTGAGCAATAACTTTTCCTTCTTTTAAAATTTGTTGATCATTTTTTGTAGTTCTAAATGACAAAATATGAAATTGATTTAATGCCATAATATCATTAGAAATTACCTCAGATGATGATTGCTCTCTACTATAAGCAAAAGCTGTTTGATTATTTTTTACTGAAAATGTAAAACCAAGACTTTGATTACCATATGGCCTTGTAGATATTATTCCAGATCCTGCATAAGGATTATCTGCAACCTCTTCTTGCTTGAATAATACTATAATAGTCCTATCTTCTCCATTTAGGTCGCTAAAACCTTGACTTAGATTAGTTGTTAAAAAATCATTTGAAACAAAATCTACATAATCCTTTCCTGACTCAGAATTAATTACAGGCCTGTAACCTGATGAACTTTGAGCGAGGTGATAATTATTACCACTAAGGTCATTCCACTGCGCAATTGCAGAACCATCAATCAAACCTCTATTACTATCGTCATTTGTATTTTGAGCATCTAGCCATAATTTTAAATTAGCATTTAAATGAGATAAATCTCCTGCCAAATCACCAATTTCTTGGGTAATTGCTTCTGAAAAAATAATCCTAGACTCTCCATAGGGGGTATCATCGAGACTATCAACAACACCATCACCATCACTATCAACAAAATCTTCAAGCCCCCATTTTTTTGATAAATAATGAGTTATGATGTATCTTTCTTTACTTAAAAGAATTTTATCAAACATAATAATTTCTTTAATTTCACCTTTAAAGTAAGCAGACCCACTTGTATTAGAGCTACCCCAACCTTTACCAATCAAAGGGTTTGATCTCATATTATATCCACCACTACTTGCTGAAATACCAAATTGACCATCCATATAGCTAGTAAAATTAGACCCATCATTTTGAATTATATATATCTGAGTTTCGTTGTTTTTTTGAATATCACTTACAGTTAGAGGCCTAGAGCTCATTCCAAAATTATCATAAACTTGTCTACAACATCCCCCACCATAAACATTCATGACTTGGCCATAATTACCGAAATCCCAGTGCGCCATATTTCTTGCAGCTGTTGAAAGCTCTTTATCCTTAATTACAATAATTCCAGTTGCCTGACTAGTACCAGCAAAAATATTTGGCAAAGTGAAATGATCATTAGAGCCATCAAATATAAACGAGGCTCCATCATAAGTAGGTCTATATGATTCAGTATCTTGAGTAGCATTATAATTATTACCACTTAAATCATACCATTTATTAATTTTTTGACCATTTTTAACATATCTATTATTATTGCCGTCAATATTAGATGCATCTAGCCATAATTTAATATTTGACTCAATATTGTCTAATTCAGACTGATCACCAATTTTGGCATCAATTACAGATGAAAAATCAGGCAATGTTGAAATAGCGCATGAATCTGTAACTGATAAATTAATATTAGTTTCAGGACAAATGCCATTGATCATTTCAAATTTATAACTTCTGACTCTATCATTCCATCCATTAGAACAATTATTTTGTGTTGATGTAAATACTGCAGTTGAGCCTGTAAAACTACCACCGCTATAAACTGTAATTTTAACACCACTATCAAGAACCATTCCACTAATTCCATTTGAATGTACAGAAGGATATTCTCCTATTTTATACTTACCAGTACATGGGCAATTTCTTGGGCAATGCTCAGTAAAACTTCCACCCAAAGTGCACTGACAATCATAAGTTAGAGATCCTGTAAAACCTTCGCGACATTGAATAGTGCCTGATGATCCAGCTTTATTAACTCCGTATATAACTGTACGATTATCAATACCTAAAACATCTTCAATATAGCAACCATCGCCTATATTGCTACAAGAACCATTAATAATTAGATCGCCATCATACCCTTCTGTTACTTGACCAGAAGCAGAAACGCCTTCAACTAATTCATTGCAATTATAATTTATTGAACCTGAATATCCACGAAGTGAGCATGGCAAAGTTCCTGATCCAATATCAACAATTTGCGGCTCTACCCCTTCTATACTAACATAACATGATGGAGCAGCTTTACAACCAACTTCAACATCTCCCCAAATACCATTAACACATCTTTTATAAGCATTGGTAGGGCCATAACTAAAATTGCTTGGGCAAGGTGTGTCAGAAGCAATAATTTCTCCAGATCTAGCCGATCCATCACTATTCCACACCATATTAATACCATATAAAAAATCACTATGCTGCTCGCATCTTATAACATCTTCCATGCTGAATTCCTTGATGATTTCATATTTTTTACCCCCAACTATAATATCATCAAACTTTTTATCATTTGAACTTTTTACAAAATTATTATCAAAATTTGTACCTGACGCTGAAATGAGTTGATTACTTATCTCATCTTCAATGATTGAAGCATTATTTTTTGAGATACTATTTAAATTATATGCGTTATTTTTGTTAGAACCATAGCTAATGACAATAAAATCAAGTAGCTGCGATGTATTAGTTACTTTATTTTCAAGATTTATAATTGGGTCAGAATCATAATTATTCGCAATTCCGTTGTCTCTTGCTAATCTTTTATCAACTATATAGACCAATTTTGCACCAAAAGAATCGGATGCAGCTGAAATACTCAAGCCCAAATCATTAATTGGCAACATGCCATATACTAAATTCTGCGCTTCTGGCGAACCCTCTCCAAAGAAAATTCCAGCTCCAGAA
The DNA here is from genome assembly GCA_030835745.1 of Alphaproteobacteria bacterium. Taxonomy (GTDB): domain Bacteria; phylum Pseudomonadota; class Alphaproteobacteria; order Rickettsiales; family UBA1997; genus UBA1997. The sequence goes on along the minus strand of JAUROA010000032.1, from coordinate 13,824 downwards.
CATTGATGCAATGTTTTGTCATCATTTGAATTGTCAAATTGCTCTTTACCAAAATTAGCGTCTGATGGCTTGGATTCAATTGAAGCCGGACATGGAAATCTTTTATTGGAGCTGGCAAATTGCGAAATAGCATCAACAAATTTATCTAAACTAACAGTAACAGACCCAACAGTTTCAACTTTCTTTTCAACAACTTTTGTTGAAGTGACAACAGCAATGATTATTGATATAACAGTTAATATTATACTAAGCTCAATTATACCAAATGCTGACTTTAAATTTATGTTGCGCACCCCTTTAATAAATTAGTTTCACTTAATTTTAAATATCTAATTTCTTTTAAAATCTATTTACCAGATATATCATTATAAAAAAAGCTATTGTTATAATTTGACAATAGAATTAAAATATAACAATTATCCAGAATCTATTTAATCGATAGCTAAAATTACTAATCTAATTTAATATTAAATTTATTGCTCAAATATTTCTCTATATCTTGCCTTTCTTGGTTATTTAACGCTTTATTAAAAACAATCATCTCAGCAATATATCCTTGATAAAAATAAGCATTTTCAGTATCACCAATTCTTGCCCCCTGATATGATGATAGATAATTTGCGATACTATTAGTACCCTTAGGCTGGACTCCACCATTAATCCAAAATTTAGAACCAGATTGCTTGCTAAATATAAAGCTATTAATGCGTGCAATTGGAGTTGAATAATCACTTATTGTATAATCTGCAATAGCAGAGCCATAAATGCCAAATCTGGCAGTTGTTGGCGTGCTATAGCCCATATGGAAATTTTGACTCGAACCACCCAACCCACCAATATAATAGTCGTGATTATCTCCCCTAAGTCTAGTTTCAACAACTATAAAACTAAAATCAGAGTTAATTAGTAAATTTGCATCAAAATTTAAGAAATCGTCAGAGCCATCAAAATATAAAGCTGAGATCGTTTCATTCAAAACTTTTTCTTTATAAATTGGCCTATTGGCAATATTATATTGAGTAGCATTATTTTGATGCCAATAATTTGGCGCTCTATTATACCATATTTCAATATCTTGAGAATCGGCAATATTTTGTTCTTTAAAATTATCTTCTAAAGAAGTTTCATACCATATTATCAAATTTGACATATGATTCATTGGAGCATTTTTACTATGTGCTTTTGCTTTAACTATTTGCGACTCCTGATAAAAACCAACACCATATTGAACAATTGCCAATAAAAAAGAAAAAATTAAAATAGTTACCGATATCTCAACTAAAGAGAATGCTTTATAATAAGATTTTTTTGTCATAATTTAGCAATAATTTGTTGAAAAATTTGTTCTTTTGAGCGATTAGCATCAATAATTATTATCCTATTATTATTTTGCTTAGCAATCTCTAAAAAGCCTCTTCTAACCTTATTATGAAAATCAATAGACATTGCATCATAGCGATTATTATCGGCACGATTTTTGATTCTTAAAAAAGCTTTTTCAACATCCATATCAAGCAAAAAAGTTATATCTGGCTTAAAATTAGCTATAGCAATTTCTTTAATTTGCAATATCTCTGAAATTTTCAAACCCATTGCAAAACCTTGATAAGCAAGTGTTGAGTCAAAGAAACGATCACATATTACCTTTCGGTTACTTTGTAAATTTGGCTTAATAAGGTTATTAATATGCTCAATTCTTGCAGCAAAATTAAGAAGTAACTCGGTTTTTGGACTAATATTGTCGCTATTTATTAAAATATCTCTAATTTTTTCTGAAATTGCCACTCCTCCAGGCTCTCTTGTGGTAATAGATTTTATATTTTTTTCTTGAAAAAATTCTTGAAGCAATTTTACTTGAGTTGATTTACCACATCCTTCAATACCTTCAAAGGTAATAAAATTATAATTTGTCATTTATATGATTCCTCAAAATATTGTCATTAGTGGAGCAAATAGTGGAATTGGCGCCGCATTAGCAAAAATTTACTCCAAAAAAAATAATAATCTATTTTTATGCGCAAGAAATTTAGAAAAGCTAGAAAAAATACAAAAACTATGTCAAAAAAATGGTGCTAATTGCTTTATTAAGGCAATTGATGTTACAAATTCATTAGATGTTAAAAATTGGATTTTTGAAATAGCTCAAAATTTTAAAATTGATCTTGTTATTGCCAATGCTGGAATTTCTGCAGGAACATCAAAGGGCATAGAAAGCTTTGACCAAATTAATGAAATTTTTGCTACAAATTTAAATGGGGTTATAAACTTAACCCACCCCGCATGCGAAATAATGAAAAATAATAAATATGGACAAATTGCCATCATTTCGTCACTTGCTGGATTTAAAGGACTGCCAAGCGCACCAGCTTACAGCGCTTCAAAAGCAGCTGTTAGAGTTTATGCCGAAGCATTGCGCGGCAATATGTCAAATTACAATGTCAAGGTTAATGCTATTTGCCCAGGATATATCAAAACACCAATGACTGACATAAATGATTTTTGGATGCCAATGATAATGAGTGCAGATAAATGTGCCTCAATCATTAAGAAAGGGTTGGAAAAAAATAAATCAAGAATCGCTTTCCCATTGCCATTTTATTTGACAATATTGCTATTATCAGCTCTTCCATTAAAAATAACAGATTTTATTTTTGCAAGATTACCTAAAAAGAAATCTCTGTAAATAAAATTATTTTGATTTAGCCTTACTAAGTTTCCCTACTTTTATGAGTTTCAGATCCACCGGTTAAAGATTCAATTGTAACTCTTGACTCTTGAGATAGATTAAAACTCCTACCAGGTCGACTTCCTATATCACCTTGACCTGATTTTGCTTCATCTTCTCTTTCTTTACGCTTACCAGTAGAAGGTGTTTGAGAGTTGATATAATTTTCTATTAAGAATTTAATTTCAGTGTTTATGTTTCCTTTTTTTTCAATTAATTTGCTTATTTGATTAACTTGTCTTGGATTAAATTCTTGGACATTCAAGTTTGGCATTAATAATTTTATTGCTTCTAAATTATCAACATCTATTGCAGTTTTAATTGAAGAAATAGCATTTTCATTGTCCAATTTAGAATTATTGGGACATAATTTAGATAATAAGAAATTTAATGCATCTATATTATTTCTTTTTATTGCAACTTGAAGCGGAGTAAATTTTGACGTTACAGACCCTTTTTCAAAATCAGCTCCGGCTTTTAATAATTTACTCAACTCTTCAGGATTAAAAACATCACCTCTACCTATTGCAACTTCCAAAGCCCTAAATCCATCTTCTATCCTACATTTATTACGATCGGCACGGCTGTTAATTAGAAAACTAACAATTTCTTTAGAACCTTTTTCACATGCAGCAATTAGAGGCGTAACACCACCATAATCCGGCTCATCTAATAATGTTTTAGAATTATCACATATAAATTTAACTATATCAAATGTACCATTATTGACAGCATATAAAAGAGGTGTTTGACCTCCATTTGGTTGCTTTCTATTGCCAATTTTAGGAGGATTATGTCTTTCATATTCTGCCTTATCATTTCTTTGCCATACATTTTTTACCCTTGCAAGATCACGACTATGAATGGCTAAAAATATTGTATCTTCTTCTAATCCAGCTTTCAATAAACCTTCTAAATTATCGCTCTTACTATTTGGCATAATAACTTATATTAATTATAAAATTTGAAATACATTTAATTTCTAATTAACATTATATCATATTTTTACATATTTGTCAAATTTTGTTTTAAAATAGCACAGATAATATTTACAAAATATTGAATTGCTTCTTATAATATTTTCATAAATTAAGTGCTTATGGATAAAAATAGTGTTACAGCAAAAGCTATCTTTAAAACTATTAAAAAATTTAGTTAAAGATTCTTGTGGGATTAATCTAATGACAATAATGAATTGGCAAAATTTTGCGCATTAAACTCGCATAAATCAGTAATTTTTTCTCCAACCCCTATAGCATAGATTGGCTTTTGAAATTTTTTTGATAATGATAATATCATGCCTCCTTTGGCACTACCATCTAACTTAGTAATAATAACACCTGAAATATTTATCAATTTATCAAATGACTCTAACTGCAAAGCTGAATTCTGTCCGGTAGTAGAATCTATAACTAATATATTTTCATGCGGAGCATTTTCATCTATTTTCTTGATGACTCTATTAATTTTGGCCAACTCATCCATTAAGTTTTTTTTATTCTGTAAGCGACCAGCAGTATCAATAAGTAAAATATCGTAATTTTTTTCCTTTGCCTCCCTAACCGCTCTATAAGCTATTGACGCTGGATCTTCATTAGGATTGTTGGGTAATATTATTTCACAATTAGCCCTTTTACTCCAAATTTGCAATTGCTCAACAGCTGCTGCCCTGAAACTATCACATGCCGCCATTAAAACCTTATGATTATCTTTTGCTAAATTAAAAGCTATTTTTCCTATAGTGGTTGTCTTTCCAGCGCCATTAACACCGTTAAAGATAATTACTTTCAAACCATTAATGCTTGATAAATTTAATTCTTTTTGATATGGCTGTAATATACTGGCAATTTCATTGGCTAAAAAAGTTTTAACAGATTCAATATCGATATTTTTAACAAATTTCTGTTTTGATAATTTTATTATGATATCATGAGCAATATCTAGACTAATATCGCACATGATGAGCTGCTCCTCAAGATCATCAAGCATTTCTTGATTTAGTGATTTATGACTAAATATTTTTCCAATTGCATTGACAATATTACTATTTTTAGTCCTTTCATCTTTAATCTTTGATTTACTAAAAAAATTAAACATAATTATCTAAGATATTTTTGAGGGTCAACTGCTTTTCTTCCCCTTCTTAAGCTAAAATATAATTGATTAAAATCGACATTGCCAGAAGCTCCAGCAACAGCAATTTTCTGCCCCCTTCTAACTTCAAATCCTTTTTTAACATTGGTGTTAGCAAGGTGAGCATAAGCCGTTATCCATCCACCTGAATGCTTTATTATTATAAGATTGCCATATCCTTTTAATTCATTACCAACATATGCCACTACCCCATCTTGCGAAGCTTTGACAATTTGGTTATTTTTAGCTTTAATATTTATACCATCATTATATAAACCTCCTTTTTTTGGACCAAATGATGAAACAATTTTTCCGTCTATTGGCCACAAAAATTTAGCACCTGATCTGGTAAATATTTTATTAATTCTTTTTGAATTATTGAGCTTTCTATTGCTAGCAGTTTTGATCTTGTGATATCGAGATTTATTGCTAGTTGATACTATATTATTATCTTTGGCGTCAATATTTAATATTTGATTTTTCTTTAAAAAATATGGCTCAGTTAAATTATTCATTTTTGCCAAGCTAGTGAGTTTAATATTATATAATTTTGATATTTTAAATAATGTATCACCTTCTTTTACTTTGTGGGTATATTTCTTTGGAATTTTTAATTTTGAACCAATTTTTAAACGATATGGCGCTTTCAAATTATTAGCTTTGGCAATTTTAGTTAATTCCATATCATAAAATTGAGCAATTTGCGATAATGTGTCTTGTTGTTTTATTGTGATATAAAATGTTTTATTCTTGGTATAAGAAGCATGACTCTTGCTAAATCGATAAGAATTAGCTTTATTATAGAAAAAATCTCCACGATCAACTATTAAAGCTGGCTTTCTTGAGCAGGACGATAAAAAAATTAATATTATTAATAGTTTACAGAAAAATAATTTATCCATATTTGACAATTAACCTCGCTAAATTGCTTTACAATGATCTAAGATACCGCAACCAATCTTTAATTATTTTAAAGATGACATTTGATATAAATTAAGAGAAAGATCTTTTAAGGCAATAAATTTCTGATCATAAATTGTAGTAAAAATAAATTTACTTAAGGCAAATATATTTATGACTCAATACTTACTTTATAAAACTATCTTTATCTTAATCTTCATATTCTAAATTAATGCCATTTTTAATAAGTTTAAAAGTATCATCAACCAGTTTATTATATCATTAAATTCATGAATTAAATTCTTTGAAGACTAATTTAAGTTAAATTATTACAAACCATTTTGATACAGAAATCAATATTTCTAAATAAAATTGCTTTTTATTTATGGTTAAAGCTATTTGTCATATTTTACTTTTAGTGAACTTTATTATAATTGCATAATTTATATCTTAAATATCAATAATTATGAACATTTTAAATGATTTGGAGCTTTATCAACAATTAATCATAATTAGCATTTTATCTTTGATGATAGGAAGTTTTTTTAGTTTATTAACTTATCGCATTAATAAGGATCAGGGCTTTATCTTTACAAGATCTAAATGCCCCTCATGCAATAAAGCGCTTAGATTTTACAATTTAATTCCTCTCTTTTCTTGGATTTTACAATTTGGCAAATGTAGTAATTGCAAAAGCAAAATATCTATTCGATACCCTCTAATTGAACTAGCTTTTTTGCTGTTTTTTCATATTAGCTTTTTTTCTCTTGGTCAAATTATAGATTATAAGCTAATTTTGATCTTTATTATAGCATCAATATTAATATATATGTGCATAATTGACCTAGAACATTATTATATTCCCGATCTATCACAATATCTTTTAATATCAGTAATAACAATATTTATAATAATGCAGACAGGTGAAATTAATATTACAAATAACTTACTATCTGGCTTTTGTTATTTAGGGTTTGGTTTGGGACTATGGCTATTTTTTTACTATGGAGCTTCTATGGAAGCAATTGGAATTGATGATTTAAAGTTTTTTTTCATTGCCGGATTTGCTTTAACATTAAATAGCTTTCTACTATTTATGTTGTTAAGCGGCATTTCCGGACTTATATTTGGCAGTTTATGGCAATTTCTTAAAAAAGATGAATCATTTCCTTTTGCACCATCAATATGCTTTTCATTATATATTTGCCTTATTATTGATAATAAATTCAATATGATCGATGAAATTGGAAAATTATTATTTTAGCTAAGTTAAAGTTGGCCTCTAATTTTGACAAAATTATATATTAAACGGCATTATTATCTATTTTTTTTAATAAATTCTGCCTCAAATTATAAAAAATTTTATCTTCAAGAAAGATATTCTTAATCAAAAAATATCCTGTTAAATTAAAACCATTAACAAGATCTATTTTTGAAGGATATATATTGCTAATTAAAAATTTTGGCAATTTTAATAATTTATCTTCATAAGGCCTTCCCGCTTCAATTGATACTGCTTTTGCTGACTTTGGAGAAATAAAGGCCAAATTAGCACTACTATTTGTTGCAACACAACAAGTCATATCTATAGCATAACCCAAAGATTCAAGAATTACTAATTCAAATTTAATATATAATGCAATAAAATCATTAAATGATATCTCATTATCATTAATTTCTTCTAAGAAATTAATTAATTGCAAAAATAGTAAATTTTGCTCTTCTCTTTCCAGTAAGGATTTATCAAATATATATAATAATAGCTTAACTATCTCGAGCTTTAGGGGTTCAAACATAATATAAGCTAAATAAGAATGCTTTAAATCAATATTAAAAAAACTTCCCAAATTATCATCAATTCTATTGCGATATTCAAATGTAATTAGATTGCCAATTTGATATAAACTTAATGCTTTTTTTGTTTTGGCATTTTTGATAAAGCCACAACAAATTCCGTGATCTTTGGTTAATAATTTAATAATAGCTGCAGAATCTTGATAATTAACAACATTTATAATAATACCTTCATCAAAAAATCGCATTTACTATTTTAACCTAAATATTACATTTAACGCCATATAGCTATATTATTAAACTTTATTGAATCCATTTTATACTGCATCCCATTGATGGATATTGTTTAAATTCTATTTCTTTATTTGATAAATAACATTTTATTGCATTAATCAATTCTTTACCATTTGGCTTTTCACTTGATTCAGCTGTTGTAGAATCCATGCGACCCCTATATATTAATAAATTATTTTTGTTATAAAGATAAAATTCTGGAGTGCAAACAGCTTTTAATTGTTTTGCTAATTTTTGATCCTTATCATAAAGATATGGAAATTGCCAATTTAATTTTTTTGCCAATTTAGCCATTTCCAAAACTGAATCTTGCGGATAATTTATAACATCATTTGAGCTTATAGCTATAATTTCAATTTTATCAATATATTGGTCAGCCACCATAGAAATAACATTGTGATAATGGATAACATATGGACAATGATTGCAAATTACCATTATTAATTTTGCCTTATTATTTGCTAATAAATTAGAGTTGAAAAATTTATTATTACAACTATTTAATAAATTAAATTGAGGCATTTTGGAATTTAATTCCAACATTTGTGAATATTTTAAAGCCATAAAATAATAATTATGATAAATAATTTTCCTATATTAAATATTAATGATTATATTCTAAGAGAGCAAGAGGAAGATGATCTTAATGATTTTTTTTATTATTTTAGCGACCCAGATGTTAACAAATATATCTTATGCGACCCTATAACCTCTATTGAAGATGCAAGAAAAGAATTATATTATTGGCGCAATTTATATTATGATAATAAGGGAATATATTTTGCCATTGCCACCAAAAAAAATAATAAAATGATTGGATCAATTGGTATTAATAATGTCAATAATACCCACCAAAGAGCAGAATTAAGCTATGATCTTGCCAAAGAATATTGGGGCAAAGGAATTATGACTCAAGCAATCAATAAATTAACTAAATATATTTTCCTTAACTCTAATATTAATCGCATTGAAGCCTTTATTGCCACCAACAATAAAGCATCAGAATTTTTACTGAAGAAATGCAACTTTACCCTTGAAGGAACATTAAGGCAACATAGATATCATCTTGGAAATAAGGTTGATGTTTTTATTTTTAGCCATCTAAAATCTGACATAAAATAATATCATAGAATCCTAATTAAGATTCATTATCTATTGCAATTGACATAGTAATTAACTTATTACTGATTTCATTTTCAAAAATAATATTTTGCGATATAGGTTGTAGCAAAATTGCAATATCATTAGCCAAAACCTGTTGGCATATATATTTTTGATATTTTGTAATTATCTTAGTTAAATATTCATCACCATAAAATGATAATTTTATTCTATCTGATATATCCAAATCTGCCTCTTTACGATTTTGCTGTATAATTCTAACTAAATCACGAGCAACTCCCTCTTCCTCAAGATCTTGAGTAACTTCAATATCTAATTTGATTAAGTAATCATTAGTTGGCAGAGATTCTATGTGATATTTATTGGAGTCGAATTTTTTAGGAATTAATTTAAGGTCAAATTCATCGTCTTTAAGCTCAATATCGCAAATTGATATTTTATTATTAGATATTATTTTAAAATTATTGAGCCTGGCTTCTTCAATAATTTTTTTCATTTTTGAGCCAAATTTTGCCCCAACCTTCTTAAAATTTATTTGCAGCTTTAAATCAGCAAATTCGTCAATATTATCATCGCTTGAAAGAGATTTAACATTAACTTCGTCGGTTATTATGTCGCTATATGATTCTATTCTTGAGGCATTCTTGCCAATAATAACCAGAGATTGCAACGGCAATCTAACTCTAAGATTTTTTAAATCTCTAATTGATAAAATAGTGGAACATATTACCCTAACCAAATCCATATCTTGCTCTAATTTACTATCATTTTCAATGAATGATAAATCTGGAAAATCCTGCAAATGAATTGAAATTTTACTATCCATATAAATTAATTTAATTGACCAATTACTAAGCAATCTTCACCACAATCTTGCAAAATCTTGCATGTCTTATCAACATCTTGCTTGTTAATAATTGCTACCATACCAATTCCACAATTAAAAGTTCTTATCATTTCGTCATTACAAATATTACCTTCTTTTTGTAAAAAATTAAATATTTCAGGCCTTTTAAAATTCGCTTCTTCTAGCTTAATTTCTAAATTTTTAGCAACCACTCTACTCATATTTTCATATATTCCACCTCCTGTTATATGAGCAAATGCTTTTACATTAATGTCTTTCATTAATTTTAAACAAGATTTAACATAAATTTTGGTTGGTGTTAATAAATGCTCTAGAATAGTCTTATCATCGAAGGCTTTTAAATTATAATTTATATTATTTTTATCAATGACATAGCGCGCCAATGAAAAGCCATTAGAATGAAGACCGCTAGATTTTATTCCTATAATAACATCGCCTGGTTGAGTGACCTTAGGCAATATTTCATCTCTTTCTACAGCACCAACTGCAAAACCAGCCAAATCATAATCTTTATTGTGATAAATTCCCGGCATTTCAGCAGTTTCGCCACCTATTAAAGCGCAATTTGCCATCTTGCAGCCATCTGCAATGCCTTTTACAATGTCTTTTGCCTTTTTTATATCAAGCTTTGAACAAGAAAAGTAATCAAGAAAAAATAATGGCTGCGCGCCCTGCACTACTAAATCATTGACCGACATTGCCACAAGATCAATTCCTATTGTATCATGCTTATCAGCCAAAATTGCTAATTTAAGCTTGGTTCCTACCCCATCAGTTGCTGAAACCAAAACCGGATCACTAAAATTGCATTTTTTAATGTCAAATAATGCGCCAAATCCACCAAAATTATTATCTACTCCAATGCGATTAGTGCTTTTTACCAAGGGCTTAATCATTTCAACAAATTTATTACCCGCATCAATATCAACGCCTGCAGTTCGATAATTTACTTGATTATTGTTAGACATTTGACTTTACTAAATTTTTTAGGATTGATCAATATTTCTAGTTTAATACTAATTTTTTTAATTTAAAGCGAATTTAACTTGCTATCAATAATAACAATTTATAGAATGATGTAGTGTTATTTATTTAACTTGTATATATCAGGTTAATATTATTAATTTATTATATTTGCCATTAAAATTTATGCGAAATATTACTAATTTTAATATGCGCTTGTTAATAATTTATACAATAATTCTGACTTTTTTACAAGTTAACTTCTCTCTTGCCCAAAATATATATCAAATAACTGGTATAATTGCAAATGCTCAAGAAGAAAATCCAACATTATCAAGATCAGTTGCCCTAAATGATGCCAGAAGAAGAGCCTTAATATTAATGCTTCAACAGCTAAAATTCAATATTGATGCCAATGAATTATTCAGCGATCAGGAAATTGAGCAAGTCATTAGATCGCAACAAATTAATGATGAAAAATTTGCTGATAATGAATATTGGGCAACTCTAAACATTTTATTTGACAAAGATTTCATAGATAAATATATCATAGAAAAAAACCTAAAGCTATTCAAAATAGATGCTAAATCCGATCCTTATATTATTTTACCAATTCAATTAAAAAATAAAAAAGTTCAATTATGGGGCAGTGACAATATTTGGTATCAAATTATGTCCAGCAATAATTATGACATTGGCAATAAGAAATTTATTATACCTGAATTTTCAATTGAAAATATATCTCTCATTGATGAAGATGAAATTTACAACATTATTTTTAATAATAAAAACTTTGATCATCTAAAAAAACTATCTAATAAATATAATATCAAATCATTCTATGTTTTGCTTTACTCATATGATAATTTAAAAAATAAAGCTTTAATCGACATCTTTTACATTAAAGATACTTATAAAAAACAAACAAAGCTCAGCTTTATTAATACTGAAGCCCTAGATAGTTCAAACCTGATAAATATTGTTGCTAAAAAAACAACCAAATATCTAGCCAACCTAAATTACAATGATGCAAAAATTCATGACAATAATATCTATATTGGCCTTAATATTAGCAATATGGGTCAGTGGCTTATGATTAAAAATAGACTAGAAAATGCTAACTTTATTGAAAATTCTCAAACCAAGCTTTTATCAACTAATTCAGCTATATTTAAAATATTACTTAAAGATAATAACATAGATATTGAAAATAATTTTCAAGCTATTGGGGTCGATCTTAGCAAAAGAAGTCCTAATCATTTTTTTGGCTCAATAGTTACTACATCAGAAGAGGACTTAATCAATTAAAATAATACAAAATGACATTTAGAGATAAAATATTTATTTCACTTATTATTTTAGCAACAATATCTCTTGGTATATTCACTGTAAGAACAGTAATATCTCCTTTTATTTTTTCTTTAATTTTAGCTTATTTACTTAGTCCACCTGTTAACTACCTTAGCAAAAATTATAATGTATCTCGCACATTATCAACATTACTAATTTTAACCATATTTTTAACAGCAACTGGTTTATTATGCTCCTATATATTTCCAATAGCATATAACCAGCTACAAAATCTCATAAGCACTCTGCCGGCATATGCTAAAATTTTTCAATATGATATATATCCCAAAATTACCAATTTTATTGAAAATACAGGACTAAATTACGGTGAAAATTATAGCAAAATTATTTACGATCAAGACATAACAGCAAAAGTCATTAATTTTTCTAAAGAATTTTTTAATAAAGCACTATTATCATCTTTTTCTTTAATCAATGCCTTCTCACTAATAATATTAACGCCAATATTAGTATTTTATTTAATAAAAGATTGGGAAGTAATGATCAACACTGTAAAAAGCCATCTTCCAAAAAAATCTGCTAAAACAATTAAAAAAATATTCAAAGATATTGATAATACTTTGTCACAATATATTCGTGGCCAATTAAATATCTGCCTAATGCTTGGGTTATTTTATGCAATATTACTGAATTTAAGCGGTCTTAATTTTGGCTTTCTAATAGGATTTTTAACAGGTTTATTTACTTTTATACCCTATGTTGGCATGTTGGTTGGTGTTGTTATTGGTATCATTGTTGCTTTATTTCAATGGGGATTTGACCCAATTAATATCTCAATTATCGCCGCTATTTTTGCAACCGGTCAATTTATTGAAGGAAATTTCATTACCCCTAAATTAATTGGTAATAAAATTGGTATACATCCAGTTTGGATAATATTTGGCTTATTCTTTTTTGGTATCACTTTAGGGGTAATAGGCGTTGTAATTGCCGTACCTTTAACTGCTATTATTGGCGTATTAGTAAAGCATTTTGCCGCGCAATATAAGAAAAAATACACCTAGTTACTCCTTTTTGCATTTTTATGCACAAAAAAATTCTTCTTGATATAATATCTTAACATATTGCTTAAAGATCTAAAATATTAGATAATACCAAATCCTTTTTCAGCACTTCTTTCTAGTAGCTTTGCTGCACTTGAACCTGGATTAATCATTGAGCCAGGATTAGGGTTATGTGGTTTATTAATATCTTTGCTTTTTAGTTTAAAGATATTAATAAATGACTCAAATTTATTTGCTACAAGATGATTTTTTTCATTGGTAAATATTGTTTCTATTTTTGGTGGTAGTAAGTGATGAATGATTTGCGTTCTCATTTCAAGAGGTAATGATAATAATTTGATTCGTGAATCGTTTTTAGTAATTTCTTTTTCATCTTTTTTATATTCTTTTTGTAGTTGTATTTCTTTTGTATCTTGCTTATATTCTTGTAGTAGCTGTTTAGAGGATGAAATAGTATGAGAAATAGATTTAATTGACTTTATAAATTCATCTGATCTTACAAATTCTTCTATAAAAATATCTTTTTCAGTATCGCTAAATATATTTTGAACAGATTTGTCACGTGAATTAATAATCTTTACTAGGAGATAAATATTTCTACTAAACTCGCTTGAACTTTTTAATGTATCGATAATACTATCTTTACTACT
>JAUROA010000031.1 GCA_030835745.1 Alphaproteobacteria bacterium | reverse complement strand
TAATCACTATACCAGAACCGCCTGAATAACCACCAGCATCAGCACCCCAACCTGAATTTGCTGGACCTGCTTGGGGCGAGGCTAATGGTCCGCCACTTCCTCCTTTGCAATATTCTACCATTGTGCCTGTTATGTTGTATACAATACCATATCCTCCAGATCCGGGAGTTACACCATTTGCATTGCCACCATTTCCATCACATCCAGCACCACCACCTCCAGCTTCTCCATCATTATCAGTGTCACCCCCAGTATAGCCATTACCTGAATTACCTCCCATCATACCAATGTTTGCATATCCACCATTTGCCTGAGATATAATGGTTTGATTAATAGTAATAGATGATGGTTGTCCATCTTGAGTAGTGCTTGAAGAAGGGTCTCCTCCATCTCCTACAGCGATAATATAATTTGATCCAGATGTTATATCGACATTTCCACTTACGCCACCTCCGCCACCTCCGCCACCATTCCATGATGCGCCATTACTGCTTCCACCACCACCAACCACAAGATATTCAACTCTTTTATCTGAGGTACAAGAAAATTGAAAATTAGCTCCAACTTCGCTAAATATATGAACTATATATCCGGAAGCAGAAGTTGAGTCAATAGTTCCCCCAGAGCAATCATAAGCTGATTGACTGTTTTGTGATGAAGATTGTATTGCAGTTTGGGTTTTCCACTGACTAGCAACATTATCAGCTTTACTAATAATTTTAGAGCCTGCAGCTACAACAGAAACCGCAATAGCAGTGATAGCAATGGCACTTACGACATTTAATACTGAAAATGCTTTTTTTTGCATAATAAATATATTAATTAACTTGATTAAGAGAAGTTAAAGCTTTATTGTAAGATTCATCTATATGAGACTCGTTAATAATTAATGGTGGTAAAAACCTGACTACATTATTACCAGCAGGAATTGTTAGCAACTTATTTTCAATAAATTTTTTGACAATAAAGTCATTATTGTAATTGCTATTAATTTGAATTCCTAACATTAATCCAACGCCTCTTACTTCTGATATTATATTAGGAAATTGTTTTTTTAAAGAATTGAGTTTATCTTTGAGCAAGATACCCATTTTTGTAACATTTTCTAAAAAAATAGGAGTTGATAATTCGTCAAAAACTGCATTAGCTATGGCCATTGCTAATGGATTGCCGCCATATGTTGTGCCATGAGTTCCAGGGGTCATAACATCTCCAGCTTCTTTTTTCATAAGGCAGGCTCCAAGAGGAAAGCCACCACCTATTGCTTTAGCGCTAGCTATCACATCGGGAATTACATCATAATATTGATAGGCATATAAATGGCCAGTTCGACCATATCCACACTGCACTTCATCAAAACCAAGAAGTATTTTATGTTGATCGCATAATTGCCTTAATTGCTGTAGAAATTTTTTAGTAGCTGGTTTAATGCCATCTTCACCTTGAATTGGTTCAATTAAAATACCTGCAGTATTTTCATTAATAGCTTTTTTAACGGCTTCAATATTGCCAAATTCAACATTATCAAATCCTTCAAGAAGTGGACCAAATCCTTGAGTGTATTTTTCTTTAGCAGCTGCTGAAATTGCTGATATGGTTCTTCCATGGAAGGCTCCAGAAAATGTGATAATACGATGTTTATGAGGTTTATTTTGGCAATAAAAAAAACGTCTCATGGTTTTAACTGCACATTCAAGACTTTCTGCTCCAGAATTACAAAAAAAGACATAATCCGCAAAAGTAGCATTGCATAATTTTTTAGAAAAAAGATCTAATTCATTAACATTGTAAATATTTGAAACATGCCATAATTTATTAGATTGTTTATTAATGGCTTTAACAATTTTTGGATGACAATGTCCTAGGGCGTTAACAGCAATACCAGCTCCAAAATCTAAATAGGCTTGCTCATTGCTGTATAAATAGCATCCAAATCCACAGCAAAAACTTATATTGTAGCGATTATGAACTGGAAGAAGATTTGATGATGCAGTCATTAATTTGGAAATATAGTAATTGAAAATTATTATTAAGTAATTCATAAATAAAATAATATAATTATTTATATAATCAACATCTTATAAATTAATGATAGATTCTAATAAAAATAAGCAAAAAATTTTAAAAAAATTTCTTGAGATTTCCAAAATTTCGGGCTGGAATGATCAATCTCTTGAAAAAGCAGCAATTGAGAGTGATATTGATCCGCAAAATTTAATTTTTATTTTTCCTAATTCGGTACTAGATGTTGCCGAGCTTTATGTGAAAAATGGTAATGATCAATTACGAAAGGAAATTTCCAAAATAAAAAATTTTGACGATAATAAAATTAGAGATAAAATCAGATTATGTCTTTATAAGCGTTTTGAAATTGAAATATTTAATCGCCAAATATTAATCAATCTAGCTAAATTTTATCAGGATCCAAAAAATATAGTAAATATAGATACAGGATTAAGGCCTTCGGCTCAGTCAGTTAAATTTTCTTTTATTATTGCTGATTTAATTTGGATTATATTAAAAGATCAGTCATCTGATTATAATTATTACAGCAAGAGATTAATTTTAGCTAAGATTCTTGTAAAAAGTTTTTTTGTGTTTATAAGTGATGAGTCAAAAGACATTGCTAAAACAAAAGATTGCATTGATAGTGAAATTGAAAAAGTAATGCATTTTGAAAAATTTAAGCATAGATCGAAAGAATTTTTAAACAATGTTAAAGATTCTATTGATGATTGCTTGATAGCAGATGATGGCTCTATTAAAAATATAGGTAAATTAATAAAAGAAATGCCTTTTATTAGATTGCTTAAAAAAAACGATTAAAATGATAGGATTAAAATGATAGATTTAATATTTATTTTATTTAGCATAGTATTTGTTGTAACTGCCTTTTTAAGGGGATTTGTTAAGGAAGTTTTTTCTTTATTAAATTGGGCAATGTCGCTGATGATAACATATTATTTTTCTCCTATTATTGCTCCATTATTTTACTCCTATGCTTCTTCAACATTAATTATTGATTTAGTTGTTAAGACGGTATTATTTATTTTTACATTTATTGCTTTTGCCTTTTTAACATCAACAATTGCTAAGATTATACAAGATAAAATCCCGATTTCAATAGATAAATCATTAGGAGTTTTTTTTGGAATGATAAAAACCCTAATAATTTTTGGAATTATATATTCAGTTATCTTAAATTTATATGTTAATCTTGCCGATAAATCAAAGGAGGAGGCCTCAATTAAAGCTCCAGATTTTTTAACAAATGCTAAAAGCTACAATATTATAAGATATAGCGGAGAAATAATTGACCCTATTGTTGAAAGCTTCTTTTTATCCACAACCAAAGATATTATGCAAGGAAATGTATTAAATGAATTTATCAAAGAAAATAAAATTGATCAAAATATTGTCAAAGAGATTGAAAATTCTAAAGATAAAATTAACAATATAGAAGGAATAAAAGATAATAATATTAGCGATTCTGATATTAAAAATTTGAAGAATAATATTGGTTATGATAAAAATGATATTCAAAAAATGAATCGCTTGATTGATATTATAGAAAAAGTAAAACCTTAAAACATTTAATTATTATGAATAATTTCAAAGGAAAGTCAGTATTATTAACTGGTGCTACTGGTGGCATTGGTGAAGAAATAGCTAAAAAATTTATAGAATGTGGTGCTTATGTTATTTTGTCTGGTACTAATAATGATAAATTAGAAGTATTATCTAATAAGCTTGGAGATAATACTCATTATGTATCTTGTAATTTATCTGATGAGTCTGAAGTTGAGGCATTATTTGAAAAGGCTGAAGATCTAACTATTAATAAACAAATAGATATATTAGTATGTAATGCTGGAGTAACATGTGACAATCTAATATTACGCATGAAAAATGACGAATTTACTAAAGTTATTGATATTAATCTAAAATCAACATTTATTCTTAACAGAAATGCTATTAAGAAAATGATGAGAAGAAAATATGGTCGTATCATCAACATATCTTCTGTTGTTGCTTTGAGTGGCAATCCTGGTCAGGCTAATTATGTAGCATCAAAAGCTGGAGTTATTGGTATGACAAAATCTTTGGCTCAAGAAGTTGCCTCAAGATCAATAACAATAAATTGCGTTGCACCGGGCTTTATAGAAAGTCCAATGACAGATGTCTTAAATGATAATCAAAGATCTCAAATTATGAATAAAATTCCTGCTGGAAGAATGGGAAAGGCATCTGAAATTGCTAATTCAGTAGTCTTCTTAGCAAGTGAAGAATCTTCATACATTACTGGTCATACACTTTCAGTTAATGGTGGAATGTTTATGAATTAAATATAAAATATTAATGACTAATACACATAAATCAAAAGTTATAATCATTGGTTCTGGCTCTGCTGGATATACTGCGGCAATATATGCTGCAAGAGCTAATTTAGAGCCAATCTTAGTTAGCGGTATTCAACCGGGTGGTCAATTAACCATTACTACAGAGGTGGAAAATTTCCCTGGATTTGCTGAGGCAATTCAAGGTCCTTGGCTTATGGAGCAAATGGAAGCTCAAGCTAAAAATGTTGGCACAATAATTATTAATGACCATATTAAGGAAGTTGATTTTAGCAATAAAATATTTAAACTTATTGGTGAATCTGGTGATAATTATCAGGCTAATAGTGTTATTATTGCAACTGGTGCCCAAGCAAAGTGGCTTGGATTAGATTCAGAGACTAAGTTTCAAGGTTTTGGTGTTTCTGGATGTGCTACATGTGATGGATTTTTCTTTAAAAATAAAAATGTTATCGTTGTTGGCGGTGGTAATACAGCAGTTGAAGAAGCTTTATATTTAACAAATCACTGTGCCAAGGTTTATTTAATTCACAGAAGAGATAGTCTTAGAGCTGAAAAAATTGCGCAAGAAAGATTATTTAAAAATGAAAAAATAGAAGTAATCTGGAACTCAACTCTTGAGGAAGTAATTGGTAATGATAACCCAAAATATGTTACAGCTGCAAAGTTAAAAAACACTATATCTGGTGATATATCTCAATTAGATATTGATGGAATATTTATAGCAATCGGGCATAAGCCAAATTCAGATATTTTTAAAAATACTAAATTAAAAATTGACGAAGAAGGTTATTTGATCACTAATTTTGACTCTACCTCAACTAATATTCCTGGAATATTTGCTGCTGGTGATATTCAGGATAAAATTTATCGTCAGGCTGTTACTGCGGCTGGAAGTGGATGTATGGCTGCCTTAGAAGCTGAAAGATATCTAGCTCAACAAGAATAATTACAAAATGACCAAAGCAATTTCTTATAAAGTTACTAAAGATAATCTGGCATATTTAACTTTTAATGATATTGATGAAAAAGTTAATAAATTATCATCGAAAAATCTTAAAGAAATTGAAAGTAATATTGACAAAATTGCTAAAGATAAAAAAATTAAGTTACTAATTATTGCCTCGGGAAAAGAAAATAACTTTATTGCTGGTGCTGATATTAATGAGATTAAAGAAATAAAAAATAGGAAAGATGCCCTTAAGAAAGTTGAAACTGGTCAAAAAATATTAAGCAAAATTGCAGATTTAAAAATTCCAACAATAGCAGTTATCAATGGATCATGTCTTGGGGGAGGTCTAGAATTAGCGCTTGCATGCAAATATCGAATAGCTAGTTCAAATCCTAAGACATTAATTGGATTGCCAGAAGTTAATTTGGGAATAATTCCAGGATTTGGAGGGACTCAAAGATTGCCTAAAATTATTAGTCTTGAGCAGTCACTTTCTATGATATTATCTGGAAAAGCAATTAATGCAAAAAAAGCATTAAAAATTGGCTTAATTGATAAAATAATTAATCAATCATTTTTAGATCAAGAAATTGCTGAGTTTATTGATAAAATTCTGTTAAAAAAATATAAAAGAAATAAAAAGATTTCTTTTTTAGAAAAAATACCATTTGGTAAAAAAATAATATTATCAATTGCCTTAAAATCTTTACTTAAAAAGACTAAGGGTCATTATCCAGCTCCCCATTATGCTCTTGAAGTCATTAGAAATACTTATAATTTGATTTCAATTAAAAAGGGTCTTGAAATTGAGCTTAAAGCATTTAGTGATCTAGTGGTTGATGAAATTAGTAAAAATATGATAGAGCTATTTTTTACTAATGAAAATCTCAAAAAAGATATTGGCATAGAAAAAAAATGTCAGACAGCAACAATAGATAAATGTGCCATATTAGGCGCTGGAGTTATGGGAGGTGGTATTGCTTGGTTATTTGCTAAAAATAATATTGATGTAAGAATTAAAGATATTTCCAAAGAGGCATTGGCAATTGGTTTTAAACAAATTAACAAAATTTTTTCTCAACTTAAAAAAATTAAAAAAATAACTGATTTTGAAATTGCATTAAAAGTTGCCAAGGTCAGTTCAACACTAGATTATAGTGGCTTTAAAAATAGAGATCTGATAATTGAGGCCGTTATTGAAGATATTGATATTAAAAAAAATATCTTATGTGATCTTGAAAAAAACATTAATAAAGAGGCAATTATTGCATCAAATACTTCTTCTTT
>JAUROA010000030.1 GCA_030835745.1 Alphaproteobacteria bacterium | reverse complement strand
TTTTGCATTTTGTTGATTATATGCTCTTTTAGAAAGAAATATTTACCATATTTGATAATAATTTTACGTCCAAATTTTAATGAGATATAATAGCAAATTACAGCACCTATAACATTGCCCAATATTCCTAAAAAAGTAGCTAAATATAAGTTAACTATACCTTTTGAAGCGGCAATTCCTGCAGGAATCATAATCAGCTCGCTTGGAATAGGGACAGGAGTGCTTTCAAGAAGCATGCCGACAAATATTCCTAAATAGCCCAGCTTATCAATAATATTGACTAATAACTCAATTGAGTTGTGTAGTAGCTCTTTCATTAATTTTTAGTTAATTTATCGCAAGCATCTTTAATTCTTGTTAGAGCATTTTCAAGAAAATCTTGCGATGCTGCATAAGACATTCTAAAAAAACCAGGGCTGCCAAATGCTGAGCCTGGAACAATTGCAACCAAAGCTTCTTCAAGTAGATATGTTGCAAAATCATTATCATTATTAATAATTTTATTATCTTGAGTTTTAGATCCAAATAAATCCTGACAAGAAGGAAATACATAAAAGGCACCATTTGGTACATTGCAATTAATGCCTTTAATATTATTTAATTGCCTTACAACCATATCTCTTCTTGATTGAAAGATTTTGGCATTAGTTGGAATATAATCTTGAGTGCCGTTAAGAGCTTCAACTGATGCTGCTTGACTAATAGAGGTAGGGCAAGATGTACTTTGAGACTGAATCATTGACATTGCTTTGATAAGATTTTTATCTCCTGCGCCATATCCTATTCGCCATCCCGTCATAGCATAGGCTTTAGAAACGCCATTAACTACTAATGTTCTATTTTTTAGTTCGGGCTCAATTTGTGCAATTGTTTTAAATTTTAAATCATCAAAGATCAAATGCTCATATATATCGTCGCTCATTATATTAATGTGAGGATATTTTAGTAAAATTGTGGCTAATTCTTTAAGTTCGTCTTCATTATAGCAAGATCCGGTAGGGTTGCTAGGAGAGTTAAGAATAAGCCATTTTGTTTTATCAGTAATTTTACTTTCTAATTGCTCTTTGGTTAATTTAAAGTTATTTTCAGATTTAGTTTCAATTGTAACGGGATTACCTTGGCATAAGAGAACCATATCAGGGTACGAAACCCAGTAAGGAGCGGGTATAATGACTTCGTCGCCAGGATTAATAGAAGCAATTAAAGCATTGTAAATTACATGTTTTGCACCAACACTAACAATAATCTCTGATTTGTCATAATTGAGATTATTATCTCTTTTAAATTTATTTATTACCGCTTCTTTAAGTTCATTTGTACCATTAACAGCTGTATATCTAGTGTCACCATTATTAATGGCTTTTATTGCAGCGTCTTTAATATTTTGCGGTGTGTCAAAATCTGGCTCGCCCATGCCAAGAGATATAATATTTTTGCCTTGAGACTTTAACTCGCTGGCTTTCATTGAAATAGCAATGGTTGGAGATGGTTTTACATTGGATAGGATTTTTGATAATATCATAATATTTATAAACTTCTAAGTTAATTGAATTGACTTTTGATCAAGCTATATTTAAAAAAGTTATGTTAATAATTGTAAATTACAACATATTATGTCAGGAACAATAGAAGCGGATCCATTATTTCTCGGTTTAACTAGACCACCAATGTTGGCAGGTGTTAGTTTTACTTTTGCGGCACTTAATGGTATATTTTCATTACTAGCTTTTATTATTACTGAAAAATTTTTCTATCTTTTGGTATTACTACCATTAATTCATGGTATAGGTTGGCTAATTTGCCTTAAAGAGCCAAGAGCTGTTGAATTATTCGTTGCTAGAATGTCCAAATGTAATGTTTGTCCAAATAGATTTCGCCATGGGGGCACTAATTCATATGATGCCTATTAATTAAATAATTATGCATAAATATCGATCTCACAATTGTGGTGAGTTAGCTAAATCAAATATTAATCAAGAAGTTAAAATTTCGGGGTGGGTTCATAGTAAAAGAGATCATGGAGATCTAATTTTCTTTGATATTAGAGACCATTTTGGTATTACTCAATGTGTTGCTGATATATCACAAATTCCTGAAATTGACGATAATTCAATCAATAAAATAATAAATAACGCTAAAGAAAGCGAAAATATATCTCAAAATAGCAAAAAATACGATCTAATTTCACATATTTCACTCGAGTCAGTTATTACTATTGAAGGAGAGGTTGTTGCTCGCTTGCAAGAAACTATTAATCCTGATATTATGAGCGGAGAAATTGAAGTCAGAATCAAAAAATTAACAATAGAGTCTTTTGCTAGTCAAATTCCTTTTCAAATTAACAAAGAAGATGAAAATTATCCTGAAGATTTGCGTCTTAAATATCGTTTTTTAGATCTTAGAACTACCAAAACTCATAAAAATATCATAACTCGCTCCAAAGTTATTAATGAAATTAGGCAAATTCTCAATGAGCAAAATTTCTTAGAAATCCAAACTCCTATTTTGACCGCATCTTCTCCTGAAGGTGCTAGAGATTACCTCGTGCCTTCTCGACTTAATCCTGGCAAGTTTTATGCCTTGCCGCAAGCTCCGCAACAATTTAAGCAATTATTAATGTTATCTGGTTTTGATAAATATTTTCAAATTGCTCCATGTTTTCGTGATGAAGATTTAAGATCAGATCGATCACCAGAGTTTTATCAATTAGATATGGAAATGGCATTTGCAACTCAAGATGATATTTTTGCAATTTTAGAGCCATTATTAAAGCATATTTTTACAAAATTTGGCTCAAAGAAGGTTGCTGATGAAAAATTTATCCATATTCCATATCATGAGGCAATGTTAAAATATGGAACTGACAAGCCAGATCTTAGAAATCCAATTGAAATATGTCAGGCTAATGATATTTTTGAAGGTTCTGGTTTTTCTATCTTTACCAAGGCTCTTGAAAATGGTGCTCAAATCAGAGCAATTCCTGCTCCAAACTGCTCTAATAATCCCAGATCATTTTTTGATAAAATGATCAAATATGCTATAGATAATGGTGCAAAAGGTTTGGCTTATATTAATTTTGATGAAAATGGCGAAGCTAAGGGTCCTATTGCAAAATTTCTTGATCAAGAAAAACTAAAAACATTAAAAGAGCGAGCCAAGTTAAAAAATAATGACTCGGTATTCTTTTCATGTGGTGATCTTGAAGATGCACAAAAAATTGCTGCTATTGTTAGAGATAAATTAGGTTTGGATCTTAATTTAATTGATAATAATATTTATAAATTTTGCTGGATTGTTGATTTTCCGATGTTTGAATATGATAAAATTAATAAAAAAATTGATTTTTCACA
>JAUROA010000029.1 GCA_030835745.1 Alphaproteobacteria bacterium | reverse complement strand
TTTAAGAGAACTTGAAAATAGAGTATGTAGGTTTGTGCAAACATTGACCCCTGAAATTATTAAAAGTGTTTGTAATGTTAGCTATATATAGTATATGTAAAGATGAACCTTAGTATTAGATAAATTCTATACCAAGCTTATATCTCCTTACGAAAGAGTATTTTCAAAAACTAATCATAGAGTCAGATATAAAGGAATTGCTAAAAATCAATTTACTGCCTTTATGAAAAGTATAGCTCATAATCTAAAAAGAATGGTAGTTTTAGATGAAATTTATCAAACCTAACTAATAAATAAGGGATTATTGCATCTAAAATCCACAAAAAACCATAAAATAAGCCAAAAAACACAAATTAGAATAAATCTTTCAATATTTTAATAAATTTCTAACAAAATTTATTAAAATATTGGATAATTAAAATATTTTTGAAATTATTCATAAAAAAATGGGATTCTGGACAGTCCCATAAGACATTCTTCTTTGGAGTTTTTTTATATATCTAGTAGCATCTTGATGAACTTTAACGCAAGATGAATCTATGGATAATATTTCTTTCTCTGAATTATTATTTCTAATTTTATCAGAAATATCTTTCATTATAACGTCAAATACTACATTAATACACCACTTTCTAAATCTTTTCCATACTGAATACCATTTTCCGTATTTCTCTGGAGGCTGCCTCCATCCAACTCCTGTTTTAGCTATATAGAGTACAGCTTCAATAAAAAGCCTATTGTCAGCACTCCTTCCGGGGTCACTCTTTTTTCCGGGAGTTAAATTCTCAATAAAATGAAATTGATGGTCATCTAAAAACATTAAATCTTTATTCATAATATATGAGCTTAATTGATAAAGCTCTATATTATTAGATAAAATTTAAATGTCTACGTTATCTAGAAGTATTTGCAATGTCAACTATGTTGCATTATAGATGAATCTTGGTATAATTTATTCACAATACTAAAATAAAATATATTATAATATTTATTTTACTGGCATGAAAGGCATTCTTCGTAATTATTGCTTTGCTGATTATCTTCAACCACTAATTCATTAATTTGTGATTTATGAGATACTTTATCAGCACGCTGAACTGAAGTTGATCTGCAATAATATAGGCTTTTTACATTTTTTTGCCATGCTCTAAAATGTATTTCATGAAGATCTTTTTTAGATACGTTACCAGGAAGAAATATATTTATGCTTTGAGCCTGGCAGATATATTCTTGTCTTTCTCCTGCAAGATCTATAATCCATCTTTGATCAATTTCTGGTGCAGTTTTAAATACTAGTTTTTCATGCTCATCAAGAAAATCAAGATGCTGAACTGAACCTTCATTTGTTGTAATTGACGACCATATATCGTCAGTATTTTTACCTTTTTCTTTAAGTAATTTAACTAAATTTTTATTTCTGACATTAAAAGATCCAGTAAGTGTTTTTTGAGTAAAAGAGTTTGCGGCATATGGTTCGATCCCGGGTGATGAATTTCCGGCAATTATTGATATTGAAGCTGTTGGAGCAATTGCAAGCTTATTAGTGAATCTTTCTTCAATATCTAATTCTAAAGCATCTGGACATGATCCCTTTTCTTTTGCTAACTCTTTAGAAGCAATATCAGCTTCTGTTTTTATATGCTGAAATATTTTTTTATTCCATACCTTGCTCATTGCCGATTCCAGAGGTACATTTTTTGATTGTAAAAATGAATGAAATCCCATTACCCCAAGTCCAATACTTCTTTCTCTCATTGCTGAATATTTAGCTTTTTGCATTGAATCTGGTGCTTTATCAATAAAATCTTGCAAAACATTATCTAAAAATCTTAATATATCTTTAATCATGACTTTATTATCTTTAAACTGATCATAATATTCTAAATTAAGTGAAGATAAGCAGCAAACAGCTGTTCTATCATTATCTAAATGGTCTTTACCAGTGGAGAGAGTTATCTCGCTACATAAATTAGATGTCTTAACTTTTAGGTTAAGTTTTTGGTGATGTTTTGCGATTGATCTGTTAACTGTATCAATGAATAATAAATATGGCTCTCCAGTTTCAACTCTTGCGGTTAGAAGCTTTATCCATAATGATCTTGCATCAACAGATTCAACTGGTTTGTTAGTATGAGTGCTAATTAAATCAAATTTATCGCCTTTTTCAACAGCCTTCATAAATTCGTCAGTTATAGCTATTCCGTGATGTAAATTTAGCGATCTTCGATTCGGATCTCCACCAGTTGGCCTTCTAATGTCAATAAATTCTTCAATTTCAGGA
Source organism: Alphaproteobacteria bacterium (assembly GCA_030835745.1). Classification (GTDB taxonomy): domain Bacteria; phylum Pseudomonadota; class Alphaproteobacteria; order Rickettsiales; family UBA1997; genus UBA1997. The sequence continues at coordinate 11,174 of JAUROA010000029.1, read as the reverse complement.
TGAGATATAGGAAGATAAACTGCTGCAGATCCTCTTCTTAAGCTGCCTTGTGATATTGCTAATGTTTGAGAGTCCATAACTTTAATAAATGGTATAATACCAGATGTTTTTCCATTGCCTCTAACTGTTTCACCAATTGCTCTTACATTTCCCCAATAGCTTCCAATACCACCACCTTTTGATGCAAGCCATACATTTTCATTCCATAAATCTACAATGCCGTCAAGTGAATCAGATGATTCATTTAAGAAGCATGAAATTGGAAGACCTCTATTTGTACCACCATTGCTTAATATTGGTGTTGCTGGCATAAACCATAAATTTGAAATATAATCATATAGTCTTTGAGCATGATCTTTATCATCAGCATAATATGCTGCAACTCTTGCAAATAAATCTTGATATTTTTCATCTGGCATAAGGTATCTATCAGTTAAAACAGCCTTACCAAAATCGCTTAAATTATTATTGCGACTATCATCTATTTTAATATCAAATTTTAGAGAAGAAGTTTTATTTGCCATTGCTATATTAAATAATATTAGAGTAAATTGATTATATGTTGCTATAATTAAAAGCAACTAATAATCGAATGATCACAATATGTAGTGCTAAATGATGAAAAAAATCACAATATATAGTGTTATTTAAATTTTTTAATAATTGATTTTTAATTGTCTATCAAAATATCTAAAAATTATTACATATTTTTTTTACAAGCAAATGTGCATCTTTTTTGGTTTTTAAAGCCATTTCTTTTCCAAGAAGAATAGCCTCATCTTTTGTAGCCTGGCATATATTTGAAAGCTCAAAAAGTTCGCTGCCATCAATGTCTAACAAAATAGTTTTTAGAAATAACTGATTTGAATTATTAATTTCACCATAAACTGCAACTGGTGTAAAGCAGGATGCTCCTAATTCATGAAGGAATGACCGCTCAGCTCTAATGCAAATCTCACTTTTAAAACAATTTATAGAGCGAGAGATTTTGGCGATATTATCATTATTATTTCTAATTTGTATTGCTAATGACCCCTGTCCTCCAGCAGGAAGAAATGAATCAGTTGGCAATGTAGTCGTAATTTTATTGGAGAGATTCATTCTTTCAAGACCGCATTTGGATAAGATTGTGGCGTCAACATCACCTTTTTCTAGTTTTGATAGTCTAGTAGTAATATTGCCTCTTAATATTTTAATGTTAATGTCAGGTCTAATCTTTAGTAAGATTGCTTTTCTTCTAGGTGAAGTTGTACCTATAATTGATTGAGATGGTAAATCATGCAAAGATTTATATTTATTTGAAATAAAGCAATCTCTTGGATCAAGTCTTTTAGTAAATGATATTAATTTGGTATGATCTTTGATAATAGGAGGGACATCTTTTGCTGAATGTATAGCTATATCTATTTTATTATTTACGAGCTCATCTTCAATTTCCTTTAAAAATAAAGCTTTTCCACCAATATCAAAAAGACTTCTATCTTGGATTTTGTCTCCAGATGTTATGATAGGGTAAGTTTCAAAAGTTAAATTACTATTTATATCCAGCAAGGATGATTTTACTTCTTCTACCTGAGCTAAAGCTAAAGAACTTTGTCTTGTTCCAATTCTAATTAATTGTGAAGTGGCCATTATAATAAGAGAAAAATTATAATTTAGCCTTGTCTTGCTTTAAATCTAGGGTTAACCTTATTTATGACATATAAACGGCCTTTTCGACGTACAATCTTGCAATTTTTATCCCTGCTACGAGCAGATTTTAATGAGTTATAAATTTTCATCTAATAATGTATTATTTAAATATGTTAAAATGATAAAATCATATTGCTAAAAGTCAATATTGTCTAATAAATTATCTATCAATTTCGCCAAAAACAATATCTTGCGTAGAGATAATAGTAACAACATCAGCCAACATATGACCCTTAACCATTGGTTCTAGAGCTTGAAGGTGAGCAAATCCTGGAGCTCTAATTCTGCAACGATTTGGTTTGTTTGAACCATCAGATATAATATAAACACCAAATTCTCCCTTCGGTGCTTCAACACTGGCATATACTTCTCCTTTAGGAACGTGATAACCTTCACTATATAATTTAAAATGATTAATTAAACTTTCCATTGAATTTTTCATCTCTTCTCTCTTGGGTGGAGAAATTCTTTTATCACTTGTCATTATTGGCCCATTAGGAATCTTTTTTAAACATTGTTTAATAATATTTACAGATTGTCTCATCTCTTCAACTCTTATAAGATATCTGTCATATGAATCGCCATTTTTACCAATAGGAACATCAAAATCAATTTCAGAATAAATTTCATATGGTTGATTTTTTCTAAGATCCCAAGCAATTCCTGATCCTCTAATCATAGGGCCAGAAAACCCCCAATCAAGCGCTTGTTCTTTACTAACAATACCAATATCTACTAATCTTTGCTTAAAAATTCTGTTATTTGTAAGAAGAGATTCCATATCATCAATTTTTTGAGGAAATTGATTAATAAATTGATCTATTTCATTAAGTAAATTTGGTGGTAAATCCTGATGAACTCCACCTGGTCTAATATATGCGGCATGCATTCGTGAGCCTGAGGCCTTTTCATAAAAAAGCATCATTTTTTCTCTTTCTTCAAACATCCATAATAATGGAGTCATTGCTCCAACATCAAGAGCCTGAGTTGTAATGGCCATTATGTGGTTAAGAATTCTAGTGATTTCAGAAAATATTACTCTAATATATTGAGCTCTAATTGGAATTTCACATTCAAGTAATTTTTCAACTGCAAGTGCAAAGGCATGTTCTTGACACATTGGAGATACATAATCTAAACGGTCAAAATATGGAACTGCCTGTAAATATGTTTTATGCTCAATAAGTTTTTCAGTACCTCTATGCAAAAGACCAATATGAGGGTCGGCTTTTCTAATTACCTCGCCATCCATTTCAAGCACTAATCTTAAAACTCCGTGAGCAGCAGGATGTTGAGGACCAAAATTGATTGTGATATTTTTTTTATCAGAGTTTCTTTGAGCTATTTTAGACATTAAAACTTAATTTTGGTTATGAAATTTCTTCCAAATGTTTTTTATATTGTGACTCATCCATCATATTATTTAAAGATGAATCATCGCTAATTTTAATTTTTACTATCCATCCATTATCATAAGGGCTGCTATTAATTAATTCAGGTTGATTATTAAGATTTTCGTTAATTTCAATTACTTCGCCTGAAATTGGGCAATAAACATCGCTTGCAGATTTTGATGATTCAACAACAGCAAAAGAATCTCCAATATTAAAATTGCTGTTTATGTCGGGTAATTCAACAAATACTAATTCACCTAATGCATCAGCTGCATATTGACTAATTCCTATTGTGGCGATATTATTATCAATTTTTACCCACTCATGATCTTTTGTAAATTTCATATGATATAGATTTAATTTATATTTTTTTAAGAGTTTTAGTTCTGGCTTTTATAAAATTCAATTCAGTAATTACAGCACTCACTTTTTTATTTCTAATTATAATTTGAACTTCATCGCCAATTGAGGCCTCATCCATAGAAAAATAACCCATGCCAATAGATTTTTCAAGCAAGGGCGAATAGCCACCACTAGTTAAGGTTGAAATTATTTTGTTATTTTTTTCAACTTGAAATCCTTCCCTAACTACACCACGATCATTCAATTTAACGCCAAGTCTTTTTTTGGTAGCGCCATTATTTTTCTGATTAATGATAATGTCTGAACCAATAAAATCTTTATTGGTTTTACTTACAACCCAAGATAAATTTGCCTCAATTGGAGTGGTTTGATCATTTAAATCATGGCCATATAGTGGATAACCCATTTCTAATCTTAGAGTGTCTCTGGCTCCTAGTCCAATTGGCTTTACTTTGTCAAATTTACATAAATCAAGCCAAAATTGCTGGGCGTAATTATTGTTAATACTAACCTCAAATCCATCTTCACCTGTATAGCCAGTTCTGCTAATGTAGATTTCTTGACCATTTTTGAGTGTGTAAATTCCTAAATTCATATATTGTAGCTGATCTAGATCAGGCTCTTTTATAAGCATTGATAAGACTTTGTCAGATTTTTCTCCTTGAATGGCAATTAATGAGTTATTAGATAACTCAGTAAATTTGACATTTTTAGTTAAATGTGACTTTATCCATTTAACATCTTTTTCTTTGCATGCGGCATTTAGAACTATGAAAAATTTATTATTAGATAATTTGGTTATAATTAGATCGTCTATTATTCCACCATCTTGATTTGTAAGAACGGTGTATTTAGCCATATTTGTTTTTGCTAATTGGAAGTTGCTTGGTGTTATTTTAGATAATATATTGATTGCATCATTACCTTCAATTATATATTGACCCATATGAGAAACATCAAAGATTCCAATATTTTCATTTCTAACCCAAAGATGCTCTTTAAGCATGCCATCCTTATATTGAATTGGCATCTCGTAACCAGCAAATTCAACCATTTTAGCACCTTGATCTTTATGAATCTGATTTAAAGAAGTTTTAAGCATTTTATTGTAATTTATTATTCTATTGGCGGAATAATCGGAGCTTTATTAATTTTTTGAGGCTCTTGATTGTTATTTTTTAGTTTTTGATTATTAATAGCATTATCGATTTTGGAACTGATATTATTATTATTTTTCTTAGAAATTGCTGTCATTACCAAGCAATTAATCATAAAAATTGCTATAAGAATGGATGTGGTTTTGGTTAGAGTGTTAGCTTTTGCTTTTGAAGACATAATAGAGCCAGCGGAACTGCTAGAAGCGCCAATGCCTCCCAAAGAATCTCCTCCAGTTTTTTGCAATAAAACAAGTAAAATTAATATTAATGCTACTATTACTTGAATAACTAATAAGGTAAGTTGTATATTGTCCATACTTTATTGAAAAATTTAAAATTAAATTATTGCATCAATAATTTTATCTGACAAGGTTAAATTTATTTAATTTAAATAAAATATGTCACAAATTACTGATTATAGCAAAAATACAAAATATATTATAAGTGATAAGTCTGATTATATTATAAGTGATAAGTCTGATTTTATCTCAGAATCATTTAATGAGATATTGCAAAATCATAAAAATAAAAAAATATGCCTTATTAGTGATAATAATATTTGGCAAAATTGTAAATATTTATTTGAAAGTCACCTTGTCATTAATGATATTAAGCTCATTATTATTAAAAACCCAATATGTAATGATAATTTTGCAAATTATTTATCGAATAAAATATATAGCTACGATTTTGTTATTGCCCTTGGAAGCGGCACTATAAACGATCTTTGTAAATATGCATGCTACAAAAATAATTTAGAATTTGTAATATTTTCATCTGCAGCTTCAATGAATGGCTACTTATCTAATAATTGTTCAATTATTATTAACTCGCATAAGAAGTCTATTAATTGCAAGTCAGCAATTAAAGTTTATTGCGATATAAATATTATTAAACAAGCGCCAATTGCTATGATAAAAGCTGGAATTGGTGATATTATGTGCTTTTATAGCTGCTATTTTGACTGGTATTTAGCGCATAAATTATTTAATTATGACTTTAATGTTAATGCTATTAATCTTATTAAGCCCAGGATAGATCAATTTATTGCTAATTATTCAAAATATGACTTGAATAATAATGAGCTTTATAAATTAATCTGTGAAATTTTAATGATTTCTGGCATTGCGATGAATATGGCAGAAAGTTCAGCCCCAGTTAGTCAATCAGAGCATATATTGTCTCACTTATTAGAAATGAAATATAAAGATAAAGTCAATAATTTGCTGCATGGGCAAATTATAGCTATCACAACTATCATATGCTTAAATATTCAAAATAAAATATTGCAAAACATTCAAGATGATAGCTCTTTAATTAATAATGTTAGAAGCGATGATATTAATCTGGCTAGAAATTACTTTGGTCAAGATCTTTTTGCCTCATGTCAGCAGGAATATAGTTCAAAAATTAGTAAAATTAATAATGCTAAAATTTTAAAATTTAGCAATAATGATATCTATAAGGATTTATCAAAAATATTTACGCATAATGATAAAATTAAAGATATTTTTAATTTTTTTGATATAAATTATGATATAACTAATTTAAACATTGATCCTGATATTGTGAATCAAATTATTAAAAATGCTAAATTTATCAGGAATCGTCTAACATGTCTTGATTTTATATAAAATTTTAAAAAATTCATGTTAATTTTGCAGATATTATAATAAGAAAAATAGTTTTATATATTAGAGCAAATATGATGTAAAAAAGCTTTTTTATTTTGCAAAAATATGTTATAATATAGATGTTAATAATTTTCATAGATATAATATGGCTGATATAGATGAAATATCTCAAGTGCAAAATGCAGATAATGAGTCGGAATCAAACATTGCTAAAGATGATTCTGACGATGATCAAAGGTCTAGCATTGAACATTATCGTTCCCCAAGAGTTTTTCCTCAAGGAATAAAAAGAAAGGATGATAATGACTCTAATTATAAAAAGCATCGTGATACAGAACGTCTTGACTGTTTCGATAATGGAGAAGAAACAGAAGCAGGAGCAGGAGAAGTAAATCCGGGTGCCGACGATGATTCTTGTGAAAAAGATCCTGAAAGGAAGAAAAAGAAAGGTGATAAAAAAAGTGTTCAATTTATCTTCGATCAAATAACAAATCTTAAAGAAAAGATCACAGATAAATCTAATCTATCTAGTCTGAAGTCTGAAGAAGTTGGTCAGGAAATAATAGCATTACTAAAAAATACTGAGTGTAACAGCAGTAAAGAATTTAAAGAATTATTAAAAAAATATTTAGAACCTGATCATTATGAAGGTATAGGTATTCAATTTAAAGAAAGTGATCCTAATTATCCCGAAAAAACGACATTTGCGATAGGACATGTATTGTTAGGAACTTTTGCATCAGAGATTGGGTTAGAAGAAGGTGATGTTATAGTTCTTGATGAAGAAAATAAAATGAATATATTTGAACTTGTTGTAAATCTAAGAAATGGCAAATTAAATGATATTAAAGAGATTGTAAGGAGTGGTCAACCTATTTTTAATCAAGAAGTTTTTGCAGAAGCTGGCTTTGATCCGCAAATAGGTGTAACAACTGTAATTGATCTTAAAAGAGCTTCAGGAGAATTTAATAGCATAATTAAAGATAAATATACACCAGAAGAAAAAGAAGGTATAGATAAAATAAAGGAAATTGTGACCAAAAAAAAGATTTTACCATATTTATTTGATTCTCTTAGTAATTATTCAAGCAATAAAACCGGCAAATCTGCTAAATCATTAGAGGAAAATATTAAAAAATGGGCCAAAACATATTCAAAAAATTCTAATGCTAAACGTTATTCTACAGAAGCGTCTGAAGAAAGGGCATTTTTAGAAATCGATACAGTTGCATATTTAACAGAATTCATGATGAGTATAAGTAGCAAAAGTATTAAATTTTCAGATGTTGTCACAGGTGACGAGGATAATATTTTTAAATCAGGAAGACATGATGTTTCATTAAAAATTATTCAGTCTGATGATGAAAATAAAAGGGTGTTAATAGCATCTGATAATGTTTATTATTCAGTATTTTGCCAAATAAAAAAAGATGGTGGTCAATGGGATGTACAACACTGGGATGCTAAAGGATTATGTAATCCAGATAGTGAAAATTGTAAATTAACAGAAGAATTTATAAAACAGCTCGATCAATCTGCAAGACTAAGAGATGGTAATACAGATTTTATTAAGCATGATGGAACTTGTGGAATCGGTGCTGCTGCAATATGCCAAGAATTTCTTAATGGTCAAGATTGCGAATTGTTAAAAGGTAAGCAACACCCGGATATTATTAAAGATTTTATTGATAAAAAAAGGGGTCATTCTAAACCAACATCAAAACCTAAAGCTATAGATGCAAAATGCTTAGTAGTAGGAAATGAAATACAAAAACGTACAAAATAACAAATTATCAGAACAAGATAAAGTTATTAGTAATTAACAAGTGTAATAATAGCTACGAGTTATTTAATTATATATCCTTGGCCGCGAATAGTTTCAAGAAATTCAGGTTTTTTTGGATTTGATTCTAATTTTTTTCTTAATCTAGTAATTTGTACATCAATTGTTCTATCGTCAATTTCATCGAAACCTTTAGATAATTCTTCTCTACTTACAACTTTACCTTTATTTTTGCACAAAATGTGAAGTATTTTTGATTCGGTTTGTGTTAAATATATAAATTCGCTAGATTTATTTAGTTTAAGATTTGACATATCAAATATATAATCTCCAAATTTACTAATATTTTTATTAGTTTCTATTGATTGATTCCTTTTTAAGATATTATTGATCCTAAGTAGTAGCTCTTTAGGTTCAAAAGGTTTGGCAAGATAATCATCTGCACCAGCTTCAAGACCGCTAATTCTATCGCTAAAATCACCTCTTGCTGTTAAAATAATGATGGGAGTTTTGATGGTTTTTCTAATTTTAGCAGTAAAAGTAATACCATCTTCTTGTGGCATCATAACATCAACTATAATTAGGTCGAAATTATCATTTTCTAAAATATTGCTAGCATCATTTGTGTTGCCAGAAAGGGTTGTACTAAAGCTATTTTCTTCGAGATATTTACCTAGTAGGTTCCTTAACCTTGTATCATCATCAATTATTAGGATTTTACTTTTAGTCATATTAGTATTTTTTTACTATTTTATCTAAATTTTTTAGGGTATTTAGTATATTTTCTAATTCGTTTAACTTAACCATACAAGGACCATCTGATGGAGCATTATCAGGATCTTGATGAACTTCCATAAATAAAGCAGCAACCCCAACGCTAACCGCAGCTCTTGCAAGAATTTCAACAAATTCTCTTTGACCACCACTGGCATTTCCAAGACCGCCTGGTTGCTGAACAGAATGAGTAGCATCAAATATTACTGGATATCCAGTTTGAGCCATAATTGGCAGTGACCTCATATCGCTAACAAGGTTGTTATATCCAAAACATGTGCCTCTTTCAGTAAGAAGAATATTTTTATTATTATAATGTTCAATTTTCTTAATGATATTTGCTACATCCCAAGGGGCAATAAATTGACCTTTTTTAACATTAATGATTTTGTTAGTTTTGGCGGCTGCAGCCAAAAGGTCAGTTTGGCGACACAAAAAAGCAGGAATTTGCAATATGTCAATTTCTTTTCTATCAGATAGATATCGACACTGATCTTCATTGTGAATATCAGTGAGAATTGGGCATTTTAATTCCTTTTTTATTTGAGCAAAAATTTCAAGAGTTCTGTCAATTCCAAGACCTCTTTTACTAGATATTGAAGATCTATTTGCTTTATCGAAGGAGGATTTGTAAATAAAATTAATCCCAATATTGCGACATATTTTGCTGATTTCCTTGCTAATCATAAGGGAGTGATCAAGTGACTCTGTTTGACAAGGGCCAGCTATTAACGCAAATGGAAGATTATTAGCTATTTTAAAATTATTTATTGATATTTCTTGATTCATAACTATTTCTAAAATGAAATTAACTAAATTTAGTTTAGTTATTAATTTATAACAAATCAATTATTTTATGTTTGCTAAGCCGATAAATTTGATGATGGTATTTATTGTCACCGCATTTAATTTAATAATATTGGCACTGCCGATTATTTCAATTATTTCGCCATATATTGAATTTGGCAGTAATCTTAGCTATATTAAGCTAGATGCTCAGCTTTATGAAAGCGCTAAGATTGCAATTTTCTTTTTATTTTTTATTGCAAGCCTCTTTATGTTGGTTTACTTATTTTTCGATTTTATTTTCGGATTTTCGGTTAGGACATCAATTAGAGGTTGCAGCGAATATAGTAAATTAAAAGATTATAAATTTTTAGATGATGTATTTAAGCAAGTTCAAAATAAATTTAAGCGAAAAAACGTAAAGCTTTTAATAAAAAAGTCTGATGAAATTAATGCCTTTGCATTGGGCGGCATCAGAACAAGCTATATTGTAATTGCTGAAGGGTTAATTAATCATTATCTTACTAAATCTCACAATATGGATGACTTTTTACTTGCAATTAGAAGTGTTATGGGTCATGAAATGTCTCATATTATTAATAAAGATTATTTGCCAACATATTTGATTATTACCAATCAAAAAATTACTAATTTTCTTTCTAACTCTCTTTATTTCTTATTTACTATTATTGCTCGAGCAGTTGCCCATATTCCTTATGGAGGTAGGCCATCTTCTCGAGTTGTTTATTCGACTTATACATTATTTCATTTTTTACTAACATTGTTTAACAGAGTTATTGTTTATAATGTTTACGAATTTGTTAGAAGATTTATATCACGATCAATTGAATATAGATGCGATAAGCAATCTTCTCAAGCATTTGGTGGCATGAATATGTCTCTTGCACTTTCAATGCTTGGAAAAAGAGGGTATTTCACATTATTTTCTACTCATCCAGCAACTCAATCAAGAATCAATAAGACAAGTAAAATTGAAGAAAATAATAAACAAATAAAGCCGTCATTAATTAATTATATTTCAAATTTAGCTTCATTTATTTTATTAATTTCAATATGTTTATATTTTGCTATGCTTTCACAAGTTGATGTTATGATTAATGCCTATATTCAAAATCATGAAAAAATTCATCAATATTTAAATCATGTAATTTCTGTGATAGAAAGATTTCTGTAATAATTAAAATAGTATTAAATGAAAAATCTTAATAATTTATGCGATTTAATATATGAACAAAAAAGACTTTTCAAAAAAAATAATTTTCTTAATTATAAAATTAATAATAAATTAGTAAGTTTATCGCATCAGGATTTTTTTAATAAAATTCTTTATTTTGCATGCGCTCTAAGAGCGATTGGTGTAAGAGAAAAAAGTAAAATAGCCAATTTTTCATATTCATGTCCGATTTGGCTTGTAGTTGATATGGGTTCAATATTGGCATCAATGGTAAGCGTGCCTATCTTTAGTAATATATCGAACAATAATTTACTTTTTCAGATAAAGGATGCCGATTGCAAGGTTATATATTGCGATGATTTATCAAAAATTGATAATGATTACATTAAAAAATCA
>JAUROA010000028.1 GCA_030835745.1 Alphaproteobacteria bacterium | reverse complement strand
GAATTTGATATTGAAGATGATAAGCTTGATATAGAGAGTGATATCGACTTAGAAAATGATATTGATCTGGAAAGCGACACAAAAGAAAATGATATAGATGGCTATGAAAATGACGCCGAAAATGACTCCGAAAGTGACAATATTGATCAAGATTATATGCTTAATGATGATAAGGAGAAGTCAATAATTTATGAATCAACATTAGCAAAAACTACGCAATCTTTAAAGAAGTTGTCCAATGCTAAAGAAGTTATTTCTAACGCTTCTAACTTTACTGATGATCATGATATGCAGCAAATTGCAGCAAGGATTCTTGAGCCGAAATTAGAGAAATGGGTTAATGAAAATTTGCCTCAATTAGTTGAGAAAATAGTTCATGAAGAGATTAAAAAAATCATCCCTTCCGACGATAATAAGTAATATTTTTTCCTTTTAGTTTTTGACTCTTAGCTTTTGATTTTATTTTGCTGCTTAATATTATTCGATATTTTGATAGCTAGAATTTTATTTGATTTTCAAATAGATCTGGTAAATCATTTTCATATAAAATTACATCATCAGAGTCTGTATTATCTTTTATCCATTGCTTTGCTGAATTAAAGTCTTCAAATTCTATTACTCTTTGATTTGGCAATCTCGATGCCTTAAGGCTACTAATAAACTCTCTGACTCTATCGGGTTTAATTATTAATGCATAATCAATAATTTTAGAGGCTTTTTGGGCTACCTCATGATGAAGTTTGTCATGTAGATCTCCAAGTTCAATCATTCCGGGTGTAACTAATATTAATCGATTATCATCTTTTTTGAACAATTTAAGGATATCTAGAGCGTTCATGAATCCATCAGGGTTTGAGTTATAAGAATCATCAATTATTATAGGGCTATTATTGCTCTTTTTTACTTCAAGGCGATGAGAAATTTGTGGGGTTGATTTTAAAGCAGTTTTTATCATATCAATATCATATCCCAATTTATGGGCAATTGATATTGCAATGGCAATGTTGCTTGCATGATGTTTGCCATATAAGGGGCATTTAATTTTATGCTTTTTATTATTAATAATTATCGAAAATTCGGTACCATTTTTATCTAGAGAAATGTCAGATATCTGATAATCGCCATTATGCCCAATTTTTACAATATTTTTGCCATATTGCTTAATATATTTATCGTCAATATTGTCGCTATTTATAAAGCACATTTTATGGTCTTTATCTAATGCGTCATTAATTTCAAATTTTGCCTTAGCAACATTATCTATTGTTTTAAACCTCTCATAATGAGCATTCCCTATTGCTGTAATAGCACTATGGTCAGGCGGTGTTAATTGGCATAATTTTGCAATTGACCCAATTTTATAGGCCCCCATTTCCACAATAAAATAAATATGATCTTTGGATAATTTTTCACGAATGATCCTGGTTATCCCCATGGGAGTATTAACGCTTCCAGGAGTGCATAATGTTGGTTTTGCAAAAGATAAAATATGATTTAATATATGTTTGGTTGAAGTTTTGCCATATGAGCCAGTAATGGCAATTACTATTGGCTTTAACGATCTAATTTTATTTTTTGCTAGATTAAGGAGTTTATTTTGAAGCAATTTTTCATATGGTAATAAAATTGAATTCGAGATAATTAAAGCATAAGGTATGGCATGAATTATAATTATTGAAAATAAAGTTAATTTTATAAAATTATTTATATTTAATAAAATAGCAGAAATAGCTAAAATTATAAGTAAAAAAGTTAGCGTTAATATTTTTTTCATTCTTTGGGTTAATATAAGTGGCTTTTTATTGGCTTTAGATAGAGGATTTTTTTGCTTAATAGCAAAAAATAGTAATGCTAATATTGACATTGCAATAACCATATTATCCTGGGCTATGATATATAATGTTATTATTGCGATTAATGTTGCGGATAGTTTTTTGTCAATAAGGTTGATGTTAATTATGCTGTTTTTAAAGAATCTGATATTATCATATTCTTCTTGTTGAAAAAAGTGAGCAAATATTAAAGTACGCTTAATAGCAAAGATAAGTAATATTAATAGATATAGATAATGAAGAGTGATTAATGTCATTATTTATTATTTTTGATAAAGTTTGTAATTATATTTTGAAGTTGAAATTTACCACTTGTTAATATATTATAATGATCGAAATTATCTAGTTTTATTAAGCATGAATTTGTAATTAATTTATTAAATTTCTCTGCCATTTCTATAGAAGTTTCTTTATCTTCAACTCCATTGATTATTAAGACTTGATCTGTAATTTTTTTTGCCACTTCTGATAAATCTTCGCTAATAGTTTTGACAAATATTTTTTTCATTATTCCTTTAGCATTTTTATAGTCTGGGCTACCAAAATTATTGGAAAATCTTTCTTTGATTTTGGTTTTAAAAATTTTATCAAAATGCCCAACAATTTGTGCTGATTTTTTAAGCAATATAGCTTTTATTTTAAAGAAAATTGATCTTTTTTTTCTTATTCCTGCAGGGCTGATTAAAATAATCCCATTAGGTTTAGATTCTTTTAATGCGCAATATTTCATTGCCACCCTGCAGCCAAAAGAGTGTCCCACAATAAAGATTTTTTTGTTATATTTATTTATAATATCTGAAATAACATCAGCATAGTCAGCAACTGATAATATTGTCTCTGGGGTATATGACTGCCCAAATCCAGGAAAATCGATCAAAATATTATGATATTGATCAAAATAAGTTGATAGCGCCAAAAAAGAGTTATGATTTTGCCCCCAACCATGAAGCCATAATATAGCTATATCGCTATTTATATTGCCATTATCACAATGAAATAATTTTTTTAATGTCATTATTTAATTAACTTTTCTTTAACCTGTCTATTGCCCGCTTGATTTCTTTAATAGCGTTTTCTTCTTGATATTTTTTTTCTTTGCTCTGTTCATGTTCTAAGGCTTGATTTAGTCGTTCTAGCTCATATTTCTTGATTTGATCTTTTTCTTTTGACTTTTTGCCGTCATCTTTTTTAGCAGGAGAGGCTGCAAAAGAACTTGCTACAGATGCTGTGTTTGCAGTTTTGCTAGATGTTGACTTTGGTTGCGAAGAGCCCCCTTCCAGGATTGCTTGTTGGCTATTATAATCCGGGATGATATCAGAATCTGGTCTAGAGATATTATCTTCAACAATTTGGCTAAATGCATCATCTCCTTCGCCATCTGGCAAAATTTTTGCTGGCTCTTTTTCTTCAGTTTTTTGTGCATCATTATCCGGGATCAAAAGTTCAAAAGCCCTTCTTCTAGATGCTTCAGGGTCAATATTTTCTGACCCATATTTTTCATTCAATCTATTTAAAATATTATCCAAAATATTATCCATATCTTGATCTTGATTTGTCAATTTTTTTTCTATTTCCTCTTTATTATCTTCCCTAATGCTTTTCATCATATCATTGTCCTCTTTAAAATGTTCCATAAATGTTTCGGCAAATCTTCTCTTTTTTGGATCTTTTATTTTTTCATCAACTAGTAATAATTTTGAAATGAAAGGGGTTTTGTTGTCAGAAGCTTCGGGGGGTGTTAATGTAATTTTTTGATCTTTAATTTGAAATGCTGAGTCTTCACTTATTGTTTCGATTATTTTGTTTCGCTCTTCTTCTCTATTTGCATCAGTAAGTAGAAGATCTCTGTTTTTGGCAACTTCTTTTTTTTGTTCTTTTATATATCGAGCATAAATGACGCTTAATTTTTTTGCTTCAAGTTGTTTTGCCTGTGTTTCTTTTATTGTTTGAAGCTCTCTGCTTACTTTTGTTGTTATTGTGCTCTTATCCTTCTTTCTAAGATTTTTAGCTATAGCTTGGTAAGTAGCGGTATTTTTAATGGTATCTTTCTTAAAAAACCCTTTTTCTCTTCTTAATACGGCTCTTTCAAAATTTGCTCTTGCTATTTTGGGATTATGGGCAGTGTCTCGCCTAATATTGTGATAAGCTCGTGACACTCTATTTTTAAGTTCTTTATATACCGATTTCGCAATATCCTTTCCATGATAATATAATCTAGAACTGTCAGTTGTTGTTTTGTCTAATTGAGAATGTAAAGGATGATTATGAATTTTGTCATGTCGATCGATTCGTTTATCATGAAGTTTAATTTTTCTATCTAGTCTTTCCTGCTCAAGATGCTCTAGATATTGCTTTTTTAACTCCTCATTGCCAGCAAATTTCTTGACTGCCTCACTTGAAGAGAGTGCAGATTTGGTTCTGATATAGCTTTTAATACGGCTTTTTTCCATGTATTTTTCAACCTTTTTCTGATCGATCCTAGAATTTTCAGCCCATTGCTTTACCTCTTCTTTAATTGCTGATCTTTCCTGAGCTGTTGGAATGAAGTTTTGATCCATTTTTCTATTTTTACAAATTTCGCTAATTTTATCTTTTATTGGCTTTTCAATTAGAAATTTATCAAGCCTTCTATTTATAGCTTGCTCATTTATTCTTAACGCGTTGAATTTGATATTTTGAGCATTCATTTCTTTTGCAGGGTTTTTTCTATCAAACCCTATTCTCTTTTCTGTTAACTCATCACGAACTTGTTTTCTGATAAATGCTTGAGCCTCTTCCCCGGTTAAATTTCTTTGATTTGCCTTTGATTGCGCTTTTTTAATAGCATCATCAATAACTCTTGTGCCAAGGCCTCTAAATGGCATAAATCTTCCTATTTTACCAGTTGCATAATCAATTGCATCCATGGCATTGCCCATTTTTTTGATGGTTTCAGAGAAGGCTGCTCTTCCAACAAAACCAAGGAAGCCCGAGCTATATTTTAAAGCAAGTTTAGAACCTTGAAATGCCCTATTTCTTATTGTTTTCATTAATTTATTTGCAATTTCAAATGTTCCTTGACCACTAAGCTGACTGGCCATTTCTCTTGAACTACCCATTTTGGCACCACCATATGCTGCAAGGTTTGAAGCAAATGAAGATGATTGCTGAAGAATTAATAATGTAAAATATATGAGTGCGCCAAGTTTTATAAATTCTAAAATCCATTCGCCCAGAGATCTTTCTAATTCAGCGATAGGAATTGTAGAAGAAAGAATTGGCTTGATAAAATAAAAGTCATGATAACAAACGCTGTAAAATAGCATGCTATTAAATAGCTGCTGTATGACTGGTAAAAAGAAAAATAAAACAGCAAATAGCACCATAATTTCAAGAGATCTTGAAACTAAAAATGTAATCCAATTATTAAATAATGATGATGTAGCTTTATATAGAGTTAGGCAAATAAAGATAGGCCCCAAAGAAAGGGCAAAAATAACTTTTAAAAGATTTACAATGTAAATTGTAGCTGCAAAAAGAGTTAAATATATAAAAAATGCAATTATGCCAAAAATAATAATTATATATATTAGGCCAAATAATGAATTAAATAATAGTCCAAATATTTTTGTTGTCATTGATTCAGAAAAAAATGATTTTACCATAAAATCAAGGCAGGCAAATCGAGATGCTTTGCCACTATCATCATTGCTGTCACACATCAATAAACCTCTTTGAGAATTGTCAATAATTTCAAGTAATGAATCGATACCATTGCTGAAAAAATTTACAATATATTGATTATACATATTCCAGCTTTGAGGGCTAATAAAGGTAACAATTAAGGCAATTTTTATTATTCTATCAAATATTTCTTTTCTATTAACCTCAACTACCCCAGCAAGAATTGAAAGGCCAAAGATAACAATATATAATATTAGTGAATATCTTATAAAGCTACTAAAGTTAGATTGTACAATATTATTATACAGATTTTCAATTATACTACCCTCTCTTTTTCCGTCAGAATTTTTTTTACCTAAAGTTAGCTCTTCAAATTTTGTAATAATTTCTTCTATTAGGCCAGGGTTAACTGTGCCCCCAATGCCACTTAGAAATTGAACATTATAAGCCCCTGAATTATCATGATAAAATCTGTCATTAAAAATTAATTTAATCACCTCTCCTCGATTAGCGTTGATTTGATCTTTTTTATAAGATATTAAATATGATTTATATTTGCATTCGCCATCTTTCATTACCTCGCAAATTTCTTCTCTTGAAAATAGATGAAAAGCCTGTTTAGGATTTTCATTACCCTTTATGTCGCCCCAAAATCCAATATAAGCATTCATGCCCCTATCATAATAACAGGCTTTATTATCAGTAGGCTCTCTTAGGACAAGACGCTGCGAACCATCTGTATCTTCATCAATTTTAAGTCTAGCAAGGGAGGTAAAAGATATATTTGGATTATAATAAAAATCTCTTTTATTAGATTGAAATTGAGGAGGATATATATTTTCTTTACATTCTGTAGTATCAATTTCAGTATCGCCAATACAGTAGCATGTTTCATCACCAGGTTTTTGAGCACAGAATTTACAGATATTTGTGTTTTGTCCTTTAATGCCAAACGGGTAAATTTTTCCACTAACTTTAATTAATATATCTTTGCCATTATATCTAAAACCAGTATCAAGCCAGTCAGAAGTTTGCCCATCAATTGGAAGGGGTTCTGTTCCATATTCTGGCACACCTTTTTCTGGATGAGTTGGCACGTCGCTATTATATCCTCCAGAAACATTTAGCCCTTTGCCACTTAATATAACTCCTCTACTATCCATAAATGGATTAGCCATTATACAAGTTCCACCCTTTTCCTCTGCGCAACTAATTAAGAATGATATAGCGATTAATGGGATGAGTGTTTTTTTTATTTTATGCCAAAAATAGTTCATTAATAAAGCTATTATAATAAAATGGTACCTGCGGCCGGACTTGAACCGGCAAGGGCTAATGCCCCACGGATTTTAAGTCCGTTATGTCTACCAATTCCATCACGCAGGCATAACTCAATAGGGGGAAATTATAGATATTAATAATTTCTGGTTTATATAATAAATTAGTTTATTGAAATTATCTTTCGTTACTATTTAATAATTAATGGCAATGGTGGGTCTGGGTGGACTTGAACCACCGACCTCGCACTTATCAGGCGCGCACTCTAACCAGCTGAGCTACAAACCCTTGCAAAATTACTATTATTTACTGATTCTAAATTAATTATCTATTTTGTCAATAATATCAGCAAATAAAATAGCTGGTAAATTGCCGCCAAAAATTTTATTTGTTGGCATGTAATTATCATTTCCTATCCAGACGCCAACTATATAATTATTACTATAGCCAACAAACCAAGCATCTCTGTAATCTTGGCTTGTTCCGGTTTTGCCTCTAATATTATTATTTGCTAAAAATGCTCTTATACCTGTTCCATTTTTTACAGCATTTTTTAAAAGAATATCAATATTTTGTGCTGATTTCTGTGAGATGATTGGTCCAATTTTAGAGCCAAATTTCTTATATAAAATATTGTTATCAAGGCTAATTTCATCAATATAACTTGGCATGTTGTAATACCCCTTATTGGCAATTATTGAATATGATCCTACTATATCATATAGGGTTACAGAAGGAGAGCCAAGAGCAATTGTTAAATCTTCTTGATTGGTAGTCTCAATGCCAAATTTATTTAACAATAGATTGATTTTACTTAAAGTTAGCTCTCGAGCTAATTGAATTGAAACTGAGTTTAGTGATTTAGCAAAAGCAAATTTTAGATCAACTTTACCGTAATATTTGTCATTATAATTGCTTGGCAGCCAATTGCTGAGCTGAATTTTTTTATCAATGTAAATATCATGAATATTGTAATTATTTTCAAATGCGCATAGGTAAATAAAAGTTTTAAATAGAGATCCAGCCTGCCTTCTGGCAAAGAAGGCTCTATTAAATTGACTAGATTGATAATCTTTGCCGCCAATAATTGCAACTACCCTGCCCTCATAATCCATGATAAGTGCAGCAATTTGTGACGAGCCTAGTTTTGACTTATAAGAATTGATAAAATTTGTTAAAACATCGGATGTTATAGCTTGAATTTGCTCGTCTAAAGTTGTGGTTATAGAAATTTTTCCAACAGTTTCGTCATATGATATAAAATCTTGGTAATTTTTATAAATTAGATCTGAGAAATAATATCTTTGACCGCTATCATTTTTATAATCAGGATTTTCTGCAATTTGTGCAATATGAGATTCATCAAGATGGCCATATTCAATCATATTTTTAAGCACTAAATTGGCCCTATCTTCAACAAGAGATTTATTGACTTTAGGAGACAATTTTGATGGAGCTTTTAATATAGAGGCTAAAATTGCCGATTCATTAAGATTTATTTCTGAGATATTTTTTTGAAAATAACTTCTAGCAGCATTTTTAACGCCATAATTACCCGATCCAAAATATGCTTTATTGAGATACATTGTTAAAATTTGATTTTTGGTAAATTTTTTTTCAATTTGAATTGCCAATAATATTTCTTGTACCTTTCTTTTAAATGTTTTGTTTGAATCTAAAAATAACATCTTTGCTAATTGCTGAGTAACCGTGCTTGCTCCTTGTGCAATATAGCCTTTTTTTTGATTAATGTAAGCAGCGCGCAAAATAGACAAAAAGTCAATACCATAATGTTCGTAAAACCTTCTATCTTCAATTGATATGACAGCATTTATTAAATTTTGAGGAAGATCTTTAAAGTCCACTTCGTCAATATTTTCTTTGCCATATGTTGCAATTAAATTATTATTTGAATATCTTACTTCAACAATATTTTGATTATTATTACTATTTATTTGAGATAAATTTGGAAGATCATGCATGTAAATTAAGACTATTACAAAGCAGGCAACACCAAGCCAGATGGCAATGAATATAGTATATTTTATTATTTTTAATATTAATTTACTAAAAAAATCTTTCATAATTTAAAATTTGTCTTTCATTAAGCTTTTTATTAAATAATATAAAATTGTTAAAGGTAAATATTGATGCAATATTGTCATGTAAATAATATTATTATGATTTATAAATATTCTTGCATAAATTCAAAAATTATTTTATCAAGCGATGCTAAAATTTCTGTTCAAGATAGAGGTTTCATGTTTGGTGATGGGGCTTTTGAAACATGTCACATAAATAAAAAAATATTAGATTTTGATCTTCATATTCAAAGACTATCAAAAACTCTCAATCTTCTTAAAATAAATGTCAATCTTGATAAGATTAAAGAGGATAGCTATAGATTAATTGGTAAGAATAAAATTGACCAAGGACTTTTGCGTATATCAATTAGTAGGGGTGAGGGTTCTGCTGGATATTTGCCATTAGAAAAAGTTACTCCATTAATTGTAATTCAGGCCAGAGATATTTCTATTCCTGACAACAAAGAATTAATATTGGGAGTTAGTAAAGATGTTTTGTTATATTCAAGAGCAATAACTTCATTTTATAAGACGGCTAATAGCATTAATTATATTTTGGCAAAAATAGAGGCAAAAAATAATCAATTTGATGACAATATATTACTTAATGAGAAAGAGCAAATTTGCGAAACAAGTTCTGCCAATATATTTTGGGTTAAGGGGCGTGCAATATATACATCTAGTTTAGGTTGTGGACTTCTTAATGGTACAAAAAGACAAAGAGTAATTCAGTATATTAATAATCACAAAGATTTAGAGCTAATTCAAGGAGAGTTCTATTTAGAAGACCTTCAAGATTGTGATGAATGCTTTATTTCAAATTCATCTTATTTATTAAGAAATATTAGTAAAATTGTCATTAATAAAAAAATAATAAATTTAAAAGGCAATAATATTGGTCAATATATAAAGGAAAATGCTTTTAATTAAATGATATATTGCAAAGAAATAAAGTGGATTGAGCCAATAGAAGTTGGTTATAAGATTTCTCAAAATTATGATGATGATTTTTATTTATTATATTCTGCTTTACATGACCAATTTAAAGGCTCTAAATCATATATTGGGCTTTTTTTAAGAGATAAAAAGCATTATAATAATATAATGCAATTGCCTAATTTTAAATTTCAACATGGCAATAAATTGGCGTTAATTAGCTATGAGTCTAACGCTGAAGATATTATTGCCTCTAATCATCAATCTCATATTGATTTTTGTAACGTAATAATTTCTGATTTTGCCTTAAATGCTGAATTTGACCATGATGATAAAAGGTTAAAAATTTATTATGATAATAAAAATGACTTTAAGCTTTTTTTGTCATTAATTGCTAAAAAGAAAAGGGATGTAGTGCAAGATATAAGATCTTGTGATTTGAGTTCAAATTTTTCTGACCAATCATATATCAATGCTATAAATGATATAAAAAAAAGAATTGGCAATGGAGATTTTTATCAGGTTAATTTAACAAGAAAATTTTATGGAAAACTTGTTAGCGGCTATGGTAAAGATAATTTATATCATAATTTTGTAAAATTATGTCATATTAGTCCAGCAAATTATTCTGCATTTATTACAATTGATAAGAAGATCATTTTATCATCAAGCCCTGAATTATTCCTTCAAGCTAGTGACAAAAATATTATCTCAAGACCAATTAAAGGCACTATTAATAGGAGATCAGATCAAAAAAAAGATAAAAAAAATATGGAATATTTGCAAAATAGCCACAAAGAGAGGGCAGAAAATTTGATGATTGTCGATTTGGTAAGAAATGATTTATCTACTATATGTAATCCAAATTCAGTTAAAGTAAATAAATTATTTAGCATTGATTCTTATAAATTACTTTATCACATGTCTTCCGAGATATCAGGAGTGTTAAAAAATTGTAAAAATTATAAAGATGTCATCATAAAGGCTTTTCCTCCAGGTTCAATGACTGGTGCCCCAAAGATTGCCGCGATGAATAAAATTAAGCAAAGTGAAAAAGTAGCAAGAGGAATCTATAGTGGTTCAATAGGAATTATTGGACAAGATATGATGAAATTATCAGTGGTAATTAGAACATTAATAATAGATGAGAAAAGTTATGAATTTCAGGTTGGAGGAGCAATAACTCATGATTCAGTTGCCACAAAAGAGCTTGAGGAGATATATCACAAGGCTCAAGCAATTGCAAATATATTAAATATTGATTCATGGAGCGGGTGAAGGGAATCGAACCCTCACGACCAGCTTGGAAGGCTGGGGCTCTACCATTGAGCTACACCCGCATAAATTATATATAAAGTACAAAATATGCACTACAAAATGATTATTATAAGTCTTTTGTATATTTATAATTAATAAATATATTTAGCCATTACATATTTTGCAAGATGGATTTTTTGAAATTTTAACCATTTTAAAAGAAAATCTTAAGAAGTCGCATAATAAGATATTATTTGGCTTAAAGTCATTAATTGACAATATTTCGTTAATTGCTATTGTGGCTTGCATAGATCCCATAATTCCAGGAACAGACCCTAAAATTCCTTTATCCTTCAAGTCAATTTTTTTTCTTTTATATATATTATCTTCATTAAAGCAATTATAGCAGGCATTATTTAGCGATGGTTTGAAAATTGATAATTGTCCATAAAATTCTTTTACGGCACCAAATATTAATGTTTTGTTATTTTTGAAGCAGGTTTCATTAATGTCAAATCTTGTAGGAAAATTATCGCTGCAGTCAATTACAATATCAAACTCATTTATAATTTTCGATAAATTATATTTATTAGCTTTGTCTTTTAAGGTGCTAATATTAATATTATTATTTAATAGTGATATTTTTTCCTTGGCGCTGTCAACTTTTAGTTGGTTAAGATTTTCTTCATTATGAATAATTTGCCTTTGAAGATTTGATATCTCCACCTTATCATTATCCATGATAGTTATATTGCCAACACCATTGGCTGCAAGATATAATATTGCACTTGACCCTAGCCCTCCGGCTCCAATCACTAAAATATTGGCTTGAGTTAGTTTTTTTTGTCCATTAATTCCAATTTCATCGATAATAATATTTCTTATATATCGTGTTTGATCTAGCATATTTCTAATGATATGTCGCAGGCCTTGACTGAATGTGTTAAGTCGCCAATTGATATATAATCGATATCAAGATTGCTATATTGCTCAATATTATCAATTACTATTCCGCCTGATATTTCAATTTTAGTTTTTGGGCAATTGCTTCTGATTAATTTTGTGCATTTGTCAATATTGTCGATATTCATATTATCAAGCATTATAATTTGTGGATTAAAAGGTATTGCTTGCTTTACTTGATCAATATTGTCGCATTCAATTTCTATAATTTTGTTTTTGAACTGTTTTAATGTAGTTGTTATATCGCCACAAATTGCAATATGATTATCTTTTATTAGAATTGCTTGTGATAAATTTTTTCTATGATTAAATCCCCCTCCTATTTTTACAGCATATTTTTGTAGGTTTCTAAGTAATGGTATAGTTTTTCTAGTGTCGCTAATTTTTATTTTAGCGTTATTTAGTTTTGTAATATATTTATTAGTTTTAGTTGCTATGCCGCTTAAATGCTGCATTATATTAAGTAGCACTCTTTCTCCGGCCAGTATCAGCTTTGCACTGCCGCTACCCATGCATATTATTTGGCCTTTTTTAATTTGATCGCCATCTTTTTTTATTTTTGATATGGTAAAAGAGCAATCCTGAAACTTTTTATCCTTTTTAATTATATCAAATGTATCTTGAGCAATATTGGCTGCGCATAAAATGATATCTTCCTTTGCTGTTAATTTAAAATTAATATTTTTATCTTTAATGCAGCAATCAGAAGTTATGTCATTATTAAAATGATCTTCAATTAAGGATTTTTTAATGATTTCTTGGTATAATTTTGTATGTTCCGACATTTTCTTGGGTCAAATTTTTCTTTTTTAAGTTTATCAAGTCTTTTAGTGATAAAATGTTGCATAAATTGCATCTCAAAATCTGAAATAGCTTTATTTTTAGCCTCGTAATTATTGATAATATTTTCTATAACAAAGAAGGCCATGCAGCTTTTGCCCATATCTTCGTAAATAAAGGCTGGAAATTGTTTGGTCCAGATTGGCATATTATCTGTGCTATTTTCGGCAAGTTCATTTGCAATTTCTAGTGCTAAATTTTTATCATTATAATCTTTTTTTGCAATCATTATTGCCTGGATTAACCAAAGCCATTTATTTTCATAGTCTCTATTGGCATGCTGCCTTATATAGTCAATAATATAGATTAATTCCTTTTTATCTTGGTTCATTGCGTAATAATTGCTAGCTATGTGCACTACAACATTTGATTTGCTGTCATATTTATCAAGCAGCATCATCCAATTATATAAATTTTTATAATTATAATATTTTAGCGGTGGAAAACCTGCAAAAACATCGCCTGAATTTTGCATTCTAAATGCTAGCAATCTATAGATGAATTGCTTGTCTCCTAGTGCAGCTATATTTACTAACTTTTCATTTGGGGCGTTTTTCATAAGATCATATTTTGGCTTGATATAATCTATTTTTAGAGCGAGTATAGCTTGAAATATTACTACGAAAATGAATAATATAAGGATAATCTTTTCGTCAATATATTTTATCTTAGTCACAAATCTAGAATTGTTTTCTTTTAAAGTCATAGAAGGCCATCAAGCTAAGCAAGGTGATATATATAATGGACTGAATAATTATTATGCCTAAATTATCAAAATTTTTTACTCCATATATAAGCCATTCACTTTGTGAGAATAGATCAATTCTTGGAAATAAGACTGATATAGCCTTTAGCATAGACATCATTGAATTATTAGTAAATTGTTGAATATTTTCTGCTATAGAAGCTGTTAAAACAAACACCCCTACCATCCTAGATAATGTGTAAAAGCAGATAGTGACTAAAATTGATGTAAAAATATTATTTAATATTAGAGCTGCAACAATAGAGAAAATAATTACTATTAGAGTTTCAAGCAGCATAGTAATCGACCATATAATAAGACCGTGAATATTGACATTGGCAATAATATATAATGTTAGCATTATAGGAGCCAATATTATGATTGCGGATGATATATATCCAATCATATAGCTTAAGATAATCTTGTAGCGCGATATTGATTTGCTTAAAATGAATTCTATTTCTTTATTTTCAAAGCTCCTATTAAGCGTTATGCAAACAAATAAAATAAACCCAATAATGAAAAATAACCTTGTTACAGCTGCGCTAAATATTAATGTTGTTTGCCTTTGTTCAATCATAAAAGTTGACCCAATGACAATTGACAATGATATTGATGCAATAATAAGCAGCATAAGACCAATATATAGTCGGTCTCTTACTCCATTTAGAATTATATATTTAATGATTGGTAACATTTATATCTGGTCAGAAAAATTACTTCTTGTATCGTTTATTAATTGTTCAAATTTTCTATCATTTTTATTTATAGAGCTTCCGCTTTCTACTATTGTTGCTTTAATAAATATTACAGTTTCAACTGTAACTAATTGGTTAGATTTAAATTTAAATACATTGCCTAAAATTGGAATTTTAGATATATATGGAATTCCTACATTATTATCACTTTCTTTTTGCTGCATCAGCCCTCCAATAACAATCACATTGCCGCTTTGAACCTTGGCCACAGTTTGCAATTCTCTTGATTTTATGATAGGTATTTTATTAGGATTGCTTTCATCGCTTGCAGGATCAGTTTTTGAGAGTCCTGAATTAATAGCCATTGTTGGCTTTATTTTCATCACTATTTCTTTGGTTCTAATGTTAATTGAAGGAGTTATTTCAAGTTTGATTCCAACATCTTTTTCTTTTACTTCAGAATTAATACTTTCAACTACATTTGGATTTTGATTGGTTGAGGTGACATTTGATGATTCTATTTCAAAATATATTAATTTTTCACTAAAATTTAGTAAGGATAATTGGTTGTTCATGGCCATTATTCTTGGGCTAGATAGCGTTTTGGCTTTACCAAATCTTTCTAATGCTGATATTGTGGCATTTATGTCTGAGCCAAAAATTGATGATACATTAAAGCTATTTCTATTTTCAAGGACTGATCCTGCAAGTTTTATGGCATCCGTGTTGAGGCTCTTTTCCGGATCCGTTGTAGCGTATGACCAATTAATGCCTGCTTCAAATTCATCTATGAGCTCAACTTCAACTATCTTAGCTTCAATTAACACTTGTGCTGAAGCTGATTTTTCGACGGCATTTAGATATTCACTTATAATTTTATGCTGCTTAAGAGTGGCAAATACAGCTATAATTCCAGCCGATCTATTAGAGCTAAAAGATGAATTATTGGTAGTGACCCCATTTTGGTTATTTGCGTTATTATTTGGTCTTTCATTAGAGCTTTGTATTATAGCAGAGATATTTGATTCTACGTCGGTCCAGAGGCTGCCTTCAATAAGATAGTCAACATAGTAATTCTTTAAAAAAGGAGTGTCTCGCACAAAGCTAAGCACTCCATTATCAAAACTATATCTTAAATTTCCTGAATTTGAAATTCTATCTATAACTTCTTTTAAAGGTCTGTTTACTGCATTGATGATTATACCGCTGTCAATAGCAGGATCAATATCAACATCAATTTTAGCCACCCTGCCAATTTCTATTAATACATCTTTTAATGGAATTTGATCAGTAACAGCAAATGATATTCTTTTTTCACCACCAATTTTTGGAGGAGGTGGGGTGGTAATAATTTTTGTTGTTTTTGGAATGTTATAAAATTTTTGCCTTTCTTTCTTTTTGTTATTTTCAATTAGAGTATATTTTGCACTCTTATCATCATTATATAATTCATTATCAATAGGCTTATCTCTATTGTTAGAGCATGAAAATAATAACAAAATTATAACTATGTATTTAAGAAATAATTTATTCATTTTGGGAATATAAATATCTAAATTAATAGATATAGTTTATTATATAAGCAAATATATTAACTGCTGTAAAAAATTTGCAAGTAATTTGTTTGCATTTATTGATAAAGTTTAATAATTTGTCTTTTCAAAGTTATTATATAATTATATACTTGTAAATAATATTTTTCTAATAAAAATATAAAGGTTATTTAAATTTATAATTTGATCCAATTTAATGATTAAAGATAAAGATAAAATTTTTTCAAATTTATTAGGTTTTGAGTCTTATTCTTTAAAATACGCTATTAAAAGGGGCGATTGGGATAATACTAAAAAGATTTTATCACATAATAGTGATAAAATTATTGAAATTGTAAAAGATTCATGGCTTAGAGGAAGAGGTGGTGCAGGATTTCCAACTGGGATGAAATGGTCTTTTGTGCCAAAGAAAGATGATCCCAATTTGGGAAAGCCTCATTATTTAATAATTAATGCTGATGAGTCTGAGCCTGGAACTTGCAAAGATCGTGAAATTATTAGAAATGAGCCTCATAAGCTAATTGAAGGCTGCTTGATTGCTGCCAAGGCTATTAATGCCAATATATGCTATATTTATATTAGAGGTGAATATTACAATGAGGCAAAGATCCTACAAAATGCAATTGATGAGGCTTATGATGCTGGTCTTATTGGTAAAAATGCTTGTAAATCAGGCTGGAATCTTGACATATTTATACATCGTGGTGCTGGCGCTTATATATGTGGTGAAGAAACTGCTCTTCTTGAGAGTATTGAGGGTAATAAGGGTCAGCCACGTTTAAAGCCGCCATTTCCAGCATTGATTGGTTTATATGGCTGCCCTACTGTTGTAAATAATGTTGAATCTATTGCTGTAATTCCAACATTGATTAGAAGGGGTTCTTCATGGTTTTCATCAATTGGAAGAGAAAAAAATACTGGAACTAAAATCTTTTGTATATCTGGACATGTAAATAAGCCTTGTAATGTTGAAGAGGAGATGGGAATTCCTTTGAAAGAATTAATTGAAAAGTATGCTGGTGGTGTTATTGGAGGTTGGGATAATCTGTTGGCAGTTATACCCGGTGGCTCTTCTGTTCCATTGCTGCCAAAAAATATTTGTGATGATGTATTAATGGATTTTGACTCTTTAAAAGAGGCTGGATCAGCACTTGGAACTGCTGGGGTTATTGTGATGAATAAAGAAACTGATGTTATTGCTGCAATTGCTAGATTATCTCATTTTTATAAGCATGAATCTTGTGGACAATGTACACCTTGCAGGGAGGGAACCGGATGGATTATGAGAATTATGAATAGAATTGTTGATGGTAAGGCCTCAAAGAGTGAAATTGATCAACTATATAATTTAACCAAGCAGATTGAGGGTAATACCATATGCGCCCTAGGCGATGCTGCTGCATGGCCAGTTCAGGGCTTGATTAAAAATTTTAGAAATCTAATGGAGCAAAGATTAGAATCGCAAGTTAATTAGTTGTTTTTGTATAAGTTAAGCACTTATCAACATTTCTTTTTTGCATATTTTTTGATTATCTCCCGATTTTCTCCCGATTTTCTCCCGATTTTCTCCCTCAGGCTATTTTTTAACAATAAAGGTGATATAAAATAATTTTGAATTGACACTGCCATGATATAGCTAAAGCAAGAAAATATTAAATTATCTTGGGTTAAATTATTCCGAATTATGAATCTTTGAATTCCATGATAATTTCACCAATTGCAACTGAATCTCCGTCTTTATACTTGATGTTTCCAATAGTAAAATCGTGATTAGTTCTTATAGAGTTTTCCATTTTCATGGCTTCAATAATAACCAATTCTTGCCCCGCTTTAACTTGATCACCTTTTTTTACTTTGAATCTGATTATTTTACCAGTTATTGGTGATAATAGGTTTTTTGGCTTGGGGTTTTTTTCAATTACTGGCATAAATTTAGAAAGCTCGGCAATTCTTGGCGAAAATACATTTATCATTGCATCAGTGCCACTATATTGCATTTGATAGCCGCCTGTATTATTATTGCTTGTGATTCTGACGCTAAAATCTTTACCATTTAGCTTGCCTCTGAATAATTTTTCTCCATAATGCCAAGAGCTATTAATTTTGAGATGTTTTTTATTGCACTCTATTAATATTTCATCTTCATTAAAAGAAATGATGTTTATTAAAAAAGATTTCTCGTCAATTATAATAACCCATTTTTCTGAAATTTGTTTTTTTCTATCACGAAGCTGCCCTGTCATGCTTGTATTTCTTGTAAAATTTTTTAGAAAAATAAAAATTGATGCGCAGATAAATGCTTCTTGAGATTGATTATTAATTACATTGGTGCTAAATCCATCTGCATATTCTTCTTTTATAAAACCGGTTGTTAAATTGCCGCTAATAAATCTATCATTTTTCATAATAGTTTCAAGAAAGCTAATATTGTGCGAGACTCCGCCAATAGCATAACTACTTAAAGCATTGCTCATAGTGTTAATAGCCTCATCTCTATTCTTTCCATAGCTACATAATTTGGCAATCATGGCATCGTAAAACATACTTACTTCGCCACCCTCATATATTCCAGTGTCAATTCTTACATTTTTATTTTCCTTAGGCTCTATATATAAATTTATTCTACCAGAAGATGGTAAAAAACCTCTAGATGGGTCTTCAGCATAAATTCTTGATTCAATTGCCCATCCTTTAAGCTTAATATCTTCTTGCTTAATTTTGATTTTTTCATCAAGCGCTATTTTAATCATTAATTCAACAAGGTCATATCCTGTGATTAATTCTGTTACAGGGTGCTCGACTTGAAGCCGAGTATTCATCTCAAGAAAATAGAAATTTTTATTTTTATCCATTATATATTCTATAGTTCCGGCAGAATGATATTTAACCGTTTTTGCCAAAGATTTTGACTGCCTATACATTTTCTGTCTGGTTTTTTCATCTATGAATGGGCTGGGGGCTTCTTCAATTACTTTTTGATTATTCCTTTGAATAGAGCATTCTCTTTCACCAAAACACAGTATATTGCCATATTTATCGGCAATTATTTGAATTTCAATATGCCTAGGGTTTTCAATAAATTTTTCAATAAAAATTCTGTCGTCAGAAAAGCTATTTCTTGCTTCATTAGTTGCCGATAAAAATGCTTCTTTCATTTCGCTAGCTTTATAGACTATTCTCATTCCCTTGCCTCCACCACCAGCTGAAGCCTTTACCATAACTGGAAAGCCAATTTTTTTAGCAATTTTACTTGCCTCTTTATCGTCTTTGATAATTCCTATATGTCCAGGAACAGTATTAACGCCAGATTTTATTGCAATTTTTTTTGATGTTATTTTATCTCCCATCATTTCAATTGATTTTTGTGATGGGCCCACAAACTTAACACCAATTTTATCTAGAGATTCGGCAAATTTACTATTTTCAGATAAAAAACCATATCCTGGGTGAACCATTGTTGCACCAGTTTTTTTGATGACTTCTATAATTTTGTCTATATTTAAGTAGCTTTGAGAAGATGGAGATGGACCAATATTATAGGCTTCATCAGCCATTTGAACAAAAAGAGAATTAGTGTCAGCGTCGGAATATACAGCAACTGTCTTGATATTCATCATTTTGCATGTTTTTATAATTCTACAAGCAATTTCTCCACGATTTGCAACTATTAATTTGTGCATTGTTAAATATTATTGATTTTATTTCTTTAAAAATGTAATTTAATAAATATAATATATGCTTTAATATAAAATCAAATTGTTTGTGGCTGTTTTTTTAAACTATATTAAATTGATAAGATTGCATCGCCCTACTGGCTTTTTTTTACTCTTTATTCCTTCCATGCTTTCATTAGCATTATTAGAAAAATTAAGTTTTTTTAATTTTTATTATTATATATCGCTTTTTTTTATTGGATCAGTTTTAATGAGAGGTGCAGGTTGTATTATAAATGATTTATGTGATCATAAATATGATATAAAGGTCTCAAGAACTTGTAATCGTCCATTGGCATCAGGATCTATTAGTTTTGTGGGTGCTTCAATTTTCCTTATTTCTTTATTATTGACCTCTCTTTTAATATTGCTGCAATTTAATTTTTATACGATTATTTCAGGTTTTATTATATTGATTTTTGTTGCATTATATCCCCTCATGAAACGTGTTACATATTATCCGCAATTATTTTTGGGCGTTACAATAAATTTTGGCGTAATCATGGTTTCGCTTGCATTGACTGAAAATGTTTCACGTGAAACAATTTTATTATATCTTGCTACTATATTTTGGACAATAATATATGATACAATCTATGCCTTTCAAGATATTGAAGATGACATGATAATCGGAGTTAGATCACTAGCAATAAAAATTAACAATAATCCAAAATTATTAATTAATATATTATTTATTATTATGTCATCAATTTTAATTTTTATAGGTTATTACTCTAAATTAGGCCCATTATATTTCTTTTTTCTTTTAATATCTCTTTTATTTTACTCAAATAATATCAGATCTATTGACTTTAACAGTAAAATTTCCTGTGCACAATTTTTTACCAGAAATATTTATTTTGGTTTCTTATTATTAATATCTTTTATTTTTTCTTAATTGTGAATATTGGTATTTTAGGCGGAAGTTTTAATCCTCCTCATTTGGGGCATATAAATTTATGTCATATTGCAAAAAAAACTCTGGAGCTAAACCAGATTTGGTGGTTCCCAGCTCGAATAAATCCTTTAAAAAAGGCTAGTCATACCAATAACTATGATAACCGTCTAAAATTATGCAACTCTATTACAAGTAAATATCCTTTTATTAAGGTTTTTTGTTATAATTATATCTATGCACTTAATCTTATTATTTATCTTAATAATAGATATCCTAATTATAAATTTACTTGGATAATTGGTGATGATATAGTCAGTCAGATTCATAAGTGGCATCAATATCAGAAATTCCTCAAAAATATAAGCATTGCAATATTTTCTAGAAGTGATAAAATAAATTTTTTACAAAAATACCCATGTTGGAATTTTCTTAAAAATTGTGATCATGTTATTATAAGAAATAGAAAGTTTGTTATGTCATCTACTCAAATAAGAAATAATAATGTATAATTATATTGTTGATAGCCATTGTCACTTAAATCTTATTGAAGATAAGGGCTGTAAAATTAGTGATATATTGGATAATGCGGCAAAATTTAATGTTAGGATAATTAATAATATATGTACTGATATTGACAATTACAATAAAATTAATTGCTATAAATCTAGTGTTGACGTCCATATATACCACACAATTGGCGATCACCCCTGTACTTTAAATAATGAAAGATTGCCAAAAAATAAGGATGATATTATTAATTTTATCAATAATGATCCTAATATAATTGGCATTGGTGAAACAGGTCTTGATTACTATCATGATAAAAATTTTATTGAACTGCAAAAGAAAAGCTTTATAAATCATATAATGGCAGCATGTGATAGCCAATTGCCTGTTATTATTCATAATAGAGAATCTGATGACGATATGATTGATATATTAAAATATTATAAGGATAATAACAGCAACCTAAAACTTTTGCTACATTGCTTTTCTAGCTCCAAAAAGCTTGCTGAATTTGCAATTAATATGGGTATATATATTTCTATTTCTGGTATAGTTACTTTTAAAAATGCTTCCTTACTTCAAGAGATTGTTAAATATATTCCGCTAGATCTTCTGCTAGTAGAAACTGATTCTCCTTATCTATCTCCTACGCCACTTCGCGGTCGGATTAACCAGCCATGTAACACAAAATATGTTGTTGATTATATTGCAATGCTAAAAAATGTTTCACGTGAAACAATTATTAGTGAAACTACCAGAAATTTTCATAATTTATTTTCAAGAGCACAAAATTATGATGTATAATTTTATGGAATATGCAATTAAAGAGGCGCAAATTGCCTTAAGTAAAAATGAGATTCCAGTTGGTGCTGTAATAGTAAAAAATAATAATATCATTGCAAGCTCGCATAATAGAAGATATATAGAAAATGACCCAACATTGCATGCTGAAATTTGTGTCATTAGGCAGTCATGCTATATTTTATCTAATTCAAGGCTTGATGATTGCGATCTATATGTTACAATTGAACCATGTATAATGTGTGCTTCAGTAATTTCAAGTGCAAGAATTAAAAGAGTCTATTATGGGGCAAGTCAACCAAAATATGGGGCATATGAAAGTTCTGGATACATACTGAATGAAATAAAACACTATCATAAGCCAGAAATATATAGCAATATTTCAGAGGATCAATGTAGTGAATTAATTAAGCAATATTTTAAATTAAAAAGATAAATTATTTTTAATATTAAATTTAATGATTTAGTTGTTAATTTTATTCTTATATTTTATAAATGTTTCACGTGAAACATTTATTATAAAAATATGACTAAATCTTCGGTAATTTTTTCTATCGTAAATCAGAAAGGTGGTGTTGGCAAAACAACTTCTGCAATAAATCTAGCCTGTGCCTTTGCTCAAAGATCAAAGAAGGTGCTACTTATTGACATGGATCCACAGGGCAATGCCAGTACTGGTCTTGGAATTTCATATGATCAACGACAAAATACAATCTATGAAACATTAATAAATGAGTGTAAAATCGAGGATGCTATCATTAAAACTAATGTTAGAAATCTTGATATTGTTACATCTACTGTTGATTTATCTGCTGTTGAGGTTGAGATTGCAACTTGTAATAATAGAGAATTTCTACTTAAAAATTCTATTAGTAAAATTACAAATAAATATGACTATATTTTTATTGACTGCCCACCTTCATTGGGACTGCTAACAATCAATACATTATGTGCAACCGACTATATATTAATTCCAATGCAATGCGAATTTTTTAGCCTTGAAGGTTTAAGTCACCTACTAACAACACTAGAATTGGTCAAAAATAATTTAAATGAAGAGTTGAAAATTGCTGGAATAATGCTTACTATGCATGATAGAAGAAATAAACTTACAGAAGCTGTTGAAAGTGATGTTAGGAGTTACATAGGAGAAAAGGTATTTAAGAATATCGTGCCAAGAAATATCAGATTATCAGAGGCTCCATCTCATGGTGTAGCAGGATTGATTTATGATCCAAAATGTAAAGGTTCTGTCGCATATCAGAAATTGGCAACCGAAATAATTAATAAAAAATATAATAATGTTTCACGTGAAACAATAAATAATGAAATATATGAGGCAAAAAGAAATTAATAACAAGCTTGGACAAGGAATTTCAGCACTAATTAGCAATAATAAAAATAATCCAAATAGAAATATTGATACAATTAATAATGATATTGCAACCGAAATTGAATTAGAAAAAATAGTTGCTGGTAAATATCAACCAAGGATAAATTTTGATCATGATGAGCTTGAAAGGTTGGCATTGTCAATTAAAGAAAATAAACTTATACAGCCAATAATAGTTCGTAAGTTAAAAGATAGTGATCAATATGAAATTATAGCTGGAGAAAGAAGATATAGGGCAGCAAGGCTAGCAAAATTAACTAAAATTTCTGCCATAATAAAAAAAATAAATGATAAGCAGGCCCTTGAGATTGCAATAGTTGAAAATATTCAGCGTAAAGATTTGTCAGTAATTGAAGAGGCAAAAGGATATAAAAGAATGGCTGATGAATTTGGCTATAACCAAGAAGAGATATCAAGTAAAGTATCGAAGAGTAGAAGTCACATTGCTAATCTTTTAAGATTATTGCAGCTTCCTGAAAATGTGCAAAATATGGTAAATGATAATTTATTAACAATGGGTCACGCAAGAGCATTGATAAATTCGCCAAATCCAGAGGCTCTGGCAAATAAAATATTGCAAGATTCACTAAATGTAAGAGAGGTTGAAGATCTAATAAGGGACAATAAAGAAATTAGATATAATAAGAAAAAGATAAAAAATAACGAATATAACAATATTAGCAACATCATTGAAGAGAAATATAATGTTAAGACTGTTATTAAATATAATAATAATAAGAAAATAGGGCAAATTGTAATAAAATTTGATGAAATAGAAAAAATGCAGAAAATAATCAATAAATTAATATAATGAAAGCTAACAAATATCTAGAAAATATAGCAATATATAAACCAGGAAAAGATAAAATAGATCAAAAAAAAGCTATTAAATTATCAGCAAATGAAAATACGCTGGGCTGTAGCCTTAAAGTTAAAGAAGGATATAGTAATCACTTTAATGATTTGTCAATATATTATGATCCAGCCTGCGAAGCTCTTAGAGAAAAAATAGCTAGCTATAACAATATAAATAGCGATCAGATTTTGTGTAGTGCCGGATCAGATGAAGCAATAGCAATGTTAATACAAAGTTTTTGTAAAGAGGATGATGAAATACTATATTCTGAGCACGGATTCTTAATGTATGCAATATCAGCAGCAAAAGTTGGTGCAAAATCTATTAAAATTAATGAAGTTAATTTTAAAACAGATATTGATGATATGGTAAAAAAAATTACCAATAAAACCAAAATAATATTTTTGGCAAATCCCAACAACCCCACTGGTAGCTATCTTAATGTTAAAGAAATAAATAAAATAATATCAATAATTCCAAAAAATATATTAATTGTTTTTGATCATGCATATCATGAATATTGCACAAATCAAGATTACCCAAAAGATATATTAAATATAGCTAAGAAAAATGACAATATCGTGGTTACAAGAACCTTTTCCAAGATATATGGCCTGGCATCATTGAGAGTGGGCTGGTGCTACGCTAGTAAATATGTTGTTGATATATTAAATAAAGTTCGCGGCCCATTTAATGTTTCTGGTCCCGCGCAAATAGGAGCATTAGTAGCGCTAGAAGATCAAGAATTTATCAATAAATCTATAGAGCACAACAATAAATGGCTTAAAATATATAAAGAAGAGTTTGAAAATAACAACAAATTAAAAATATATGATAGCGTAGCAAATTTTATATTAATTGACTTTTATAGTAAGGAAAAATGCGATAAGCATTATCAAGAATTGCTTAATAATGCAATTATTGTCAGAAAATTAGAAGCATATAATCTTAATAGTTGTCTTAGGGTTACAATAGGAAAAGAGGAGCATAATATAAAAGTTATTAATATTTTAAAGGGCTCTAAAAATGTCTAAAATTGGCCTAATATTGGGCGATCAGCTCAGTGAAAATATAGCTACATTACAATATATAAATAAAAAAGATGATATAATATTGATGGCCGAGGTAAAAGCTGAAGCTACCTATGTTAGGCATCATAAGCATAAAATAATATTAATTTTTTCAGCAATGAGAAATTTTGCTGATAAGTTACAAAAAAAAGGTTATAAGATTAAATATGTCAAATATGATGATAATAATAGCCATACTATTAGAGAAGAGATTGAAAAATTATCAAATGAAAAAAATATTAACCAACTTGTAATAACAAAACCAGGTGAATATAGATTATTAAAAGATCTTGAAAAGCTTCATAAAAAATATGATGTAAATTTTCTCGATGATAATAGATTTTTTGCATCTCTTAACACATTTAACAGCTGGGCCAAAGGAAGAAAGGAGCTAACGCTAGAATATTATTACAGAAAGTTAAGATTAGATAACCAAATTTTAATGCAGGGTAATAAGCCTATTGGTGGAAAGTGGAATTATGATAAAGAAAATCGTAAAACAATCAAGGATAGCAATATTATAAATAAGCCACTAAAATTCGAGCATGATAAAATAACAAAAGAAGTTATAAGGTTGGTTGAAAAAGAATTTAAAGGTAATATGGGCAAATCTGATAACTTTAATTATGGAGTAACCAAAGAGCAAGCTGAAATTGCCTTAAGATATTTTTTAGATAATAATTTAAAAAATTATGGGCAATATCAAGATGCCATGATGAATGATCAAAGTTTCTTATTCCATAGCATTATATCATGCTACTTAAATATCGGATTATTATGTCCTAAATATTGCTGCAATATGGCGCAAAAATATTATGATGAAAATAAAGCGCCATTAAATAGTGTTGAGGGCTTTATAAGACAAATTCTAGGGTGGCGTGAATTTATCAGGGGAATATATTGGCATTATATGCCTGGATATTGTGAAAAAAATTTCCTTAATCATAAGAATGATTTGCCTGAATTCTATTGGACAGGTAAAACTGAGCTAAATTGCTTAAAAAATGCTTTAAATTCAACCATAAATTACGCATATTCTCATCATATACAAAGATTAATGATAACAGGAAATTTTGCCTTATTAACACAAATTGATGTAATGCAAATACATCAATGGTATCTAGCTGTGTATATTGATGCATTTGAATGGGTTGAGTCTCCAAATACTATAGGGATGTCACAATATGGCGATGGTGGAATAGTGGCAACTAAGCCTTATATATCAGGAGGGGCCTATATTAACAGAATGTCTGATTATTGCAAAAAATGCTATTATGATGTAAAAACTACTGATAAAAATAATTCATGTCCATTTAATTACTTATATTGGAATTTTTTGATATTGCATCAAGATAAATTTAGGAAAAATCATAGAATGGCAATTGCATATAGCAATCTAGATAAAATGACTGAAAAAAAACAAAAAGATATTATTGAAAAATCAAAATATTTTATAAATAATGTGAATAATTAATTTATTCATTCAAAGAATTTTATTTAAGCGGTCGTGGCGGAATTGGTAGACGCGCAACGTTGAGGGCGTTGTGAACTATGTTCGTGGAAGTTCAAGTCTTCTCGACCGCACCATAAATATATCATATAGCAATTATCACTCATAACAAATATTAAAGTTAATTAATATTATTTGACCCTAATTCCAATTCATCAAATCATATTAAATTTCAATTATTCAATTTTTAAAATAGTTTTTGGTATTATTATAGATTGATATGAATAAGGCTTGGCAATATAAAAATCCTTTCATTAAAAATATCATTGCATATTAATTTTTTGCTAAAAAAATATCATTTTAATTTTAACTTAAAGCCAATCTCTATGACTAAAGATAATAATAGTAAAACGCCAGCATATATAGCAATGGAAAGTGCCCTTGGGGCAATATTGCTTTTGGCAACTAAGTCTCCAGCTCATAAATATCTATTTGCAGGTGATTTTGAATGGCTTATTGTGCCGGCAATTGCCAATAAACAATTTATTTTATATCGTAACAAACAAGGAGAGCCCGTTTCTTTTATTAGCTGGGCAAAAGTTAGTGAAGATGTTGAAAATAGACTTAAGTCTGGAATATTGCGCTTGTCGCCCAATGAATGGAATTCTGGCGATAATATTTATGTTATAGACACTATTAGTCCTTTTATAGATATGAAAAATGTCTTAAAACAAGCTTTAAATAATCAGTTTAAGGATAAAGATGTTAATATTTTAAGGCCAAATAAAGATCAAACAGCAATGGAATCTGTTAAGCTAAATGTTTTTCTTAATGATTTGGAGCCAGGAAAGGTTGATGAATCATTAAATTGATCAATAGTAACCTAGAAGTGTTGAAATATTTTTGGGGGGATATATTTTGGGTTGAGACACAATTTTCCTGAATAAAATATTGCATTATAAATAGCCATTTATGCATCAAAATTTGCAAAATTATTTTTATAATCTTTTTTGTGCGAAATAATGTTTAACTTAAAACGAGTTACGATATCTTTTACAATTATTAAAGCTTTACTGTAAAGCTATTTTCACACAATTAATGGCTGGCTGCTAATGATTTTAATATTCAACAATTGAAACAATATCTGTGGAGTTGACGCTTTCTATCATTTTGACTTCAACATCCTCACCTTTGACATTCGTTACCATTCCTGCTAGATGACCAGGGGGAAGAGTGTCACCATCGCCAGATGTATATATTAAGTCACCCTTTTTTATATTGTGATCTTTAGGTAAATAAATTAATCTTAATATATTGCTATTATTTCCTGCTAATATTGCTCTAATGCGTGAATTTGAAATTATTACCGGTATTTTAGATCTAGAATCATTTAGCAAAATAACACTTGAAATGTCATTCATTACATTTAGTACTCTACCAATTATTCCGTTATTTCCTGTTACAAGACTTCCTGCTTTAATATTTTGATTATGACCAATATTTATATATATTTGTTGATTAAAAATCTGATGAGAGCGGCTGAAAATTCTGGCTACTTTAAAATTTGAACTTTTTGTTGATGCAAGGTTAAGAATTTTTTTTAATTCGCGATTTTCTTCAAATATATTAAGAGATTTAATATAAAATGATTTAAGTTGATTAATTTCATATTCTAATTGTTTATTTTTATCTTTGGCAATTAGCAATTCTTTATAATTAAACATTAGATCATGGGCAATGTTAAAAGGTAGCGATATAGCTTGAGATATTGGCAGTGAAATTTCTATAAAAATGTGGGATATATTTTTCACAAAATTGCTTTGTGCCTTAGATCCAATTAAAAAAATAATTGATAAAAATATATATAATAAGAATTCAATTTTTTTATATATAACTTTAAAAATATAACCAATGCTTGCTACAGAGCTATTATGATTAAAGTTAATATATTGCTTCATTGTAAAAACTAATCTTGCCTAAAAAGAGTTGCTCTAAACATTTTAATATTTTCAAGAGCCTTACCGCAGCCATTAACAACGCATAATAAAGGGTCATCAGCAACGAAAACGGGCAAACCGGTAGCTTGTCTTATAACGTGATCTAGATTTTTTAACATTGAACCTCCTCCAGAAAGTACTATACCTCTTTCAACGATATCTGAAGAAAGTTCCGGCGGTGTGCATTCTAGGGCAACCTTAATTGCTTCTATAATTTCGCCAACAGGTTCCATAAGGCTTTCGGCAATTTGTTTTTCAGATAGAATCATTTCTTTAGGAATGCCATTTGATAAATCTCTACCTTTTACTTGAATAGTTTTACCTTCACCATCTGTTGGTGGGCATGCTGCTCCAATAGTTTTTTTAATTCTTTCAGCTGTTGATTCACCAATCAAAAGATTTTGATAGCGCCTTATGTAAGAAATTATTGCTTCATCCATTTTATCGCCACCAACTCTAACTGACCTTGAATAAACAATGCCTCCAAGAGATAAAATGCCTACTTCGGTAGTTCCTCCACCAATATCAACGATCATAGATCCAGTAGGTTCTGTAACGGGAAGATTAGCACCAATTGCCGCAGCCATAGGTTCTTCAATAAGATATACTTCATTTGCCCCAGCTCCTTCTGCTGCATCTTGGATTGCTCTTCTTTCAACGGGGGTTGATCCTGATGGAACGCAAATTATAATTAGCGGGCCAAGCCAGCTTCTAGACTGATTAACTTCCCTGATAAAATGTTTTATCATCTCTGCTGCAACTTTAAAATCAGCAATAACGCCGTCTTTCAAAGGTCTTATGGCATCAATTTTTGCTGGGGTTCTGCCAAGCATCATTTTTGCTGAACTTCCAAAGGCGCAAGGTACCATTTTACCACCCTCGCTAAGAACTGCCACAACTGAAGGTTCGTTTAAAACTACACCCTGTCCACGAACATAAACTAAGGTATTGGCGGTTCCAAGATCGATTGCTATGTCCTTGGAGCTAAAGGAGAATAAATTAAAAAACATTTTTATAGTAATTTATTAATTAAAATTAAAATTTATTAAAACCAAATTATTGGCGATTAAACTTTTCTAAGCAGTTAATATATGCAATAGCAGAAGCAACTAGCACATCGCTATTGGATCCATTGCCAGAATATAATTTTTTGTTAAAGCGCATTCTAACAATTACTTTCGCTAGAGCATCTGCACCCTCGGTAACAGCTTGAACTTGATAAAGCTCTAGATTGGCATCATGTTTTATAATACTATCAATAGCTTTAAAAATTGCGTCAACCGGACCATCCTTTGAAGAAAAATTTGCACTATGTTCTTTATCTTCAATGGTTATTATAATATTTGCAATAGCTTCTTTATTATTGCCACATTTAATGTTTAAATCTTTTAGTTTATAATTTGCTACCTTATGAGATATTGAGTCATCTATAATTGCAATGATATCGTCATCGAGTATTTCTTTCTTTTTATCAGCCAAATCTTTAAATTTTATAAAATTAGCTTCAATTTGTTCATCATTTAGCTCGTACCCTATGGCTGTTAATCGATCTTTGAATGCTGCTCTTCCAGAATGCTTGCCTAATATCAATGATGATTTTTGTAATCCTATTGATTCAGGAGTCATAATCTCATAAGTATTTCTGTTTTTTAGCATGCCATCTTGATGAATACCGCTTTCATGGGCAAAAGCATTAGCCCCAACTATTGCTTTATTATATTGAATAGGAAAGCCAGTAATGTTTGATACTAATTTTGATGCTC
Source organism: Alphaproteobacteria bacterium (assembly GCA_030835745.1). Taxonomy (GTDB): domain Bacteria; phylum Pseudomonadota; class Alphaproteobacteria; order Rickettsiales; family UBA1997; genus UBA1997. Next base: position 26,639 of record JAUROA010000028.1, on the reverse strand, counting down.
TAGATATAAGGGTAGTATCAATATTAGTGTCTATTTTATATTGATCAAATCTTGTTTTGAGAGTCATAACAACTTCTTCTAGAGCGCAGTTACCAGCTCTTTCTCCTATGCCGTTAATAGTACATTCAACCTGACGAGCACCCGCTTGAATTGCCGATAGTGAATTTGCAACCGCTAGCCCAAGATCATTGTGACAATGGGTTGAAATTATAGCTTTGTCAATATTAATTACATTTTCTTTAATCGCTGTTACTAAATTATAGTAATCATCTGGCGTGCTGTAACCAACTGTGTCTGGTATATTAATAACATTTGCTCCAGAGTTAATTGCTACTTCAATTGCTTTAAATAAAAAATCATGATTAGAACGCGTAGCATCTTCACAAGACCAATCAACTTGGTCGCATAAATTACGAGCCAAGGAAACGCTATCTTTTATTGCTTGTAGCACTTGGTTTTGATCCATTTTTAATTTGAACTCCATATGTATCGGGCTAGTCGCAATAAAGGTATGAATTCTCTTCTTTGGGGCAGGAGCAATAGCTTGGGCAACTTTTTCAATGTCATTTTTTTTGGCTCGGGCAAGTCCGCAGATTGAAGACTGGGTAATATTTTTGGCAATATTTTGCACAGCGGCAAAATCACCATCAGATGCCGCTGGAAAACCTGCTTCAATTACATCAACATTCATTTGCTCAAGGATTTTAGCAATAAGGAGTTTTTCTTGAATATTCATCGAGGCGCCAGGAGCTTGCTCACCGTCACGCAATGTTGTATCAAAAATAATTATTTTGTCATTCGGCATTTTTGAAAAATAATTTCAAGATTCTATGTTTAAACATAGAAATAATAACTTACTTTATTTAAAAAAACAAATAGAAATGCTTGATGATTATAAAGTTCATTGTAATTTGTTTGATTGAATATATTTACTATTAAGCATTTATTTTTAAGCTTCATTTAATATATAAATTACATAATTTTTTGCAAATGAAAAAAATTCTAATCAATTTAATTTCTTTAATATTTCTTATGAGTCAGGCTAATGCACAAAATCAAGATCTTGAAAATATCTTATATATAGATCTAGAATATGGTAGGGTTGAAATTCAATTACTAAACGATATTGCCCCTAATCATGTAGCTAGAATAAAAACATTAGCAAGGCAAAAATTTTATGATAATATAGTATTTCACAGGGTTATTACAGGGTTTATGGCTCAAACAGGTGACCCTACTGGCACTGGAATGGGGGGTAGTAAATTACCAGATTTAAAAGCTGAATTTAATAGCGAGCCTCACAATAGAGGTGCTGTTTCAATGGCAAGAGCGCAAGATCCAAATAGTGCTAATAGTCAATTTTTTATTGTTACAGATGATTCAAATTTTCTTGATAATCAGTACACAGTATGGGGTAGGGTAATAAAAGGTATGGAATTTGTAGATAAAATTAAAAAAGGAAATGGTCCAAATGGGTCGGTTGATAATCCAGACGCCATGATATCAGTCAGAGTAGCAGCTGATGTTAAATAATATATAAGGTTGTGCATAAATTATCATTTCAACATCTTTTAAGCTCTAATCAAATTACTAGAAATGATATTGATATTATTTTCAGCTTGGCTAAGCAATATATAAAATCTTTTAAAGATAAAAAATCTATTAATGACTGCCAGGACTATATTTTAGCTACATTATTTTTTGAACCAAGCACAAGAACTAGATTTTCTTTTGAATCGGCCATGATAAAACTTAATGGCAAATTGCTTTCACTTGAGCAAGGATCATTTTCATCTGTAACAAAAGGAGAAACTCTGGAAGATATGGGTCGGGTATTTAGTAAATATGCAGATCTAGTTGTTATTAGGCACCCCGAAATGGATAGTGCATTTAAATTTGCCAAATATTCTTCAATACCCGTAATTAATGGTGGTGACGGTGCTAACGAGCATCCAACCCAATCTTTAGCAGATTTATTTACTATTTTAAACACTAAAAAGAGGCTAAATAATTTAAAAATAGGTTTGGTTGGAGATTTAAAATATAGCAGAACGGCATATTCTTTAATAAAATTATTATCACTTTATCAGGATAATGAATTTACTCTAATATCTCCTGAATCTTCAAAAATTAAAGATTCTCACAAAGATAAATTATTAAAAAATAACGTTAAATTAACAGAGACCGATATAATTGAAAATGATATCGACAAATTAGACGTTTTATATGTTGTTAGGGTGCAAAAAGAAAGATTTGAAAATATTGAAGAATATAATCAGATAAATGGTAAATATCTCATTAATAATAATTTATTATCTAAAACAAAAGATGATTTAATAATACTTCACCCCTTGCCAAGAGTTGACGAAGTGGCAATTGAAGTTGATGAATCAGCTAAAGCAAAATATTTTTTACAGGCAGAGTTGGCAGTTTTTATAAGAATGGCCTTGCTAAATTTAATGAAGGATCATAAGATAGTAAATATTTAAAGCGCTTAATAATTAAATCTCATATTTTGATAAAATGAAAATTGCAGCCAATGAACATACCAACTCTGTGTTATGCTTGAGTGACGGTATATTTTTTTTTGGCAAATCTGTAGGTAGCAATGGATGCGCAATTGGTGAAATTTGTTTTAATACAGCAATTACTGGATATCAAGAAATATTGAGCGATCCTTCATATAATGGTCAGCTTATCACATTTACTTTTCCTCATATTGGCAATGTTGGCTGCAATAATCAAGATCTTGAATCAAGCAAAATTCATTGCAAAGGATTTGTCCTTAGTCAAGATGTTAGTCTTGACTCTAATTATCGCAGCGAAATTACTCTAAATGATTGGGCAAAAAAAAACAATCTCATAGCAATTTGCAATATTGATACCAGACAATTAACAAAGCATATTAGAATTAATGGCGCCAAAAATGGCATTATATTTAATGCTCAAATAGGAGAGGTTATTGATACAGATAAGCTAATATCTCAGATAAAAGATCTTCCAACATTAAAGGATCAAGATTTGGCTAGTAAGACATCAATTTCTGAAATAAAATATTATCACAAAACTAGTAGTAGCAATATAAATATCGCAGTTATTGATTTTGGGGTCAAAGAAAATATCATTAACTGCCTAAAGCAATATGATGTCAATATTATTATTATGCCAGCCAATAGCTCTTATCAAGATATTTTGGATCATAATATTAACGCCGTATTATTATCAAATGGTCCTGGAGATCCAGTAGCAACCTCGAAAATTGCAAAGCCTTTAATAGATAAATTGCTTGAAAATAATATTCCAATATTTGGAATTTGTTTGGGTCATCAATTATTGGCTCTTTCATGCGGTTTAAAAACTATCAAAATGCATCAAGGTCACAGGGGGGCGAATCATCCGGTTAAAAATTACATCAAAAACATAGTTGAAATTACCAGTCAAAATCATGGATTTTGCGTTGATGATCAAAATTTAACTGACAATATAATAATAACTCATAAATCACTTTTTGATAATACAATTCAAGGTATAAAATTAAAAGATAAGCCGGCATTTTCTGTTCAATATCACCCGGAGAGTTCACCAGGTCCTCATGATAGTAGATATTTATTCGATGAATTCATAAAATTAATTAAGGAGCAGCAGTGCCAAAAATAAATGACATAAAATCAATATTAGTGATAGGAGCTGGACCAATTGTAATTGGACAGGCATGTGAATTTGACTATTCCGGTACCCAAGCATGTAAAGCTCTTAAAAATGAAGGTTATAAAATTATATTGGTTAATTCCAATCCAGCCACTATCATGACAGATAAAAATACTGCAGATAGAACATATATTGAGCCAATTACCAAAGAGGTTGTAGAAAAAATAATTGCAATTGAAAGGCCTGATGCAATATTGCCAACAGTTGGTGGGCAAACTGCGCTAAATTGTGCATTAGAACTTGAAAGTCATAAAATATTAGATCGCTATAATGTAAAAATGATTGGCGCAGATAGTAATGCAATTAAAAAGGCAGAAGATCGAGATTTATTTAATAAGGCCATGAAAAAAATTGGTCTTGAAGTGCCTAAAAATGCAATTGTGAAATCATTTGAGCAAGCTAAAGAAGCTCTTAAAGATATTGGTTTGCCAGCAATAATTAGGCCTTCATTTACCCTTGGTGGAGCAGGTGGTGGCATTGCAAATAGTGAAGAAGAGTTTGACGAAATTGTTAATTATGGCTTGTCAATATCTCCAGTTAATGAAATTCAGATAGATGAATCGATAATAGGCTGGAAAGAATATGAGATGGAGGTAATTAGAGATAATAAAGATAATGCTATTATAATATGTTCGATTGAAAATATTGATCCTATGGGCGTTCATACTGGTGATAGTATTACGGTTGCTCCAGCATTAACTTTAACTGATAAAGAATATCAAAAGATGCGCAATGCTTCTATTGCTGTATTGCGTGAAATTGGTGTTGAAACAGGGGGCTCAAATGTTCAATTTGCTGTTAATCCAAAAGATGGAAGATTAGTAGTAATTGAAATGAATCCCAGGGTATCAAGATCTTCTGCCCTTGCTTCTAAAGCAACAGGGTTTCCAATTGCAAAAGTTGCTGCATTATTGGCGGTTGGCTACAGCTTAGATGAAATCAAAAATGATATAACAAAAGTAACGCCAGCTTCATTTGAGCCAACAATTGATTATATAGTCACTAAAATCCCAAGATTTACATTTGAAAAATTTAATGACGCAACTCAGTCACTATCAAGTACAATGCGCTCAGTTGGCGAAGTAATGGCAATTGGTAGAAATTTTGCTGAGTCAATACAAAAAGGTTTATGCTCAATGGAGATTGGTCTTAACGGTTTTAATGAGATTGAAATTAGTGGTATTAATCATGATAGCTCCTTGGCAGTTAAGCAAGAAATTATCAAGAAAGAACTTAATAATTTATCGCCTAAAAGAATATTAATTATCGCACAAGCGCTAAGATATGATATTACTATTGATGAAATATGCAATATTACAAAATATGATCCATGGTTTATCAGGCAAATAAAGGCTATAATTGATCAAGAATCTAAAATCAAGATTGATGGTCTTAAAAATGACAAAAATTACCTATTAAATCTAAAGAAAATGGGTTTTAGTGATGCAAGATTGGCACAATTATCATCAAAGAGTGTTGAAGAAATATATAAATTAAGATTATCACATAATATAAAACCTGTTTTTAAAAGAGTTGATACTTGTTCAGCTGAATTTGAATCATATACAAATTATATGTATTCATGTTATGAAGGAGATGGTATTAACGAGCCTGACTGCGAAGCTAATATTTCTGACAATAAAAAAATAATTATTTTAGGTGGTGGTCCAAACAGAATAGGGCAGGGTATTGAATTTGATTATGCCTGTGTTCATGCTGCCTTTGCCTTAAAAGAAGAGGGTTATGAAACTATAATGATTAATTGTAACCCAGAAACAGTATCAACTGACTATGACACATCAGATCGTCTTTATTTTGAACCAATGAGCGATGAGCATGTTATAAATATTGCTAAAAAAGAACAAGAAAAGGGTAATTTGATCGGAGTTATTGTGCAATTTGGTGGGCAAACAGCGCTAAAATTGGCCAAGTCACTGGACAAAGAAAATATAAAAATTATCGGCACATCATTCGATAAAATTGATGTGGCAGAAGATCGAGATAGATTTAAAAAATTGTTAGATGAGATAAATCTTATTCAACCAAAAAACTCAATCTGTTATAATTTAAATGATGTTGAATCTGCAATTGATAAAGTTTCTTACCCTGTAGTTATTAGGCCCAGCAATGTTCTTGGTGGTAGGGCAATGGAAATTATCTATGATAAAAAATCATTAGATAAATATATCGAAATTAACTCTAGCTTAATAATGGATGGGCCAATATTAATTGATAAATTTCTTGATAATGCAATTGAAATTGATGTTGATGCATTGAGTGACGGCATGGATGTTGAGATTGCTGGCATTATGGAGCATATTGAAGAGGCAGGAATTCACTCAGGTGATTCAGCTTGTTCATTGCCACCATATTCGCTTAATCAAGATCAGATAAATATTATCAAGGAAGCAACAATAAAATTAGCAAAATCCATTGGTGTAATTGGCTTAATGAATGTTCAATTTGCAATTAAAGATAGCATACTTTATGTAATTGAGGTTAATCCAAGGGCCTCAAGAACAGTTCCATTTGTTGCCAAAGCTACTGGTAATGATATTGCAAAAATTGCATCATTGATAATGGCTGGTAAAAAATTAAAAGAGTTCAAATTTAACAATCATGGCAATAATAGTAAATATTTTGCGGTAAAAGAGGTTGTTTTTCCATTTGCTAGATTTGCTAATACTGACATTTTACTTAGCCCTGAGATGAAGTCAACCGGCGAGGTTATGGGGATCGATAAGGATTTTGATATTGCTTTTATAAAAGCCCAAATTGGGGCAAATAATAAGGTGATTTATGATAATAATTTATCAATATTAATATCCATTGCCAATGAAGATAAAGATGATAGCTTAATTGACCTGACTAAAAGATTGGTTAAAATAGGCTATAAAATATATGCCACAAATGGTACTGCTAAATTTTTAACTAAAAATAATATTAAAGATATAGAAATAGTGGCCAAGGAAGATGAAGATGGATATAATGTAATTAAATTAGTTAAAGATAAAAAGGTAAATCTCGTTATTAACACAACTGCAGATGCAATATCAATTGCTAAAAGCTTTAATATGAGACGAGAAATTTTGATGAATCAAATCTTTTATTTAACAACAATGAGAGCCGCTCAATGTGCAGTTAATTCAATTGAAAAATTGCGCAATTTAGAATCATCATTTGATGTTGTGTGTTTGCAAGATATGTAATGGTATTACATCAGAATTTTATTTTAATAAAGGTATTTGATTTACCCCTGATGATTGAAGCATTTTAAGCAAGAATTTAAAACTTTTGATGCATATATAGCAGGACCTAAAAAGCATGAGGGCTGTAATTGTAAGCCATCAATAATTTTTTCGGCACTAGTGCTATCAATTCTAATTTTATAATCTTCTTTATACTCAAATCCTTCACTTGCTTCTGATTGTGTTATCAATTCTTCTAAATTTTTAATGCGTTTATTAAAATCTTTTCTATCTTCTGAGTAAAGTTTTTCTAAAAACTTAATTAATAATCTTTCTATATGCGTTTTTGCATCAATTCCTCTAATATCGGTTGCAGTAATATTAGCACCGAAATCAAGTAATATTTTTGCTTCATCAATTTTATCATTTTGTGCGGCATAAATTAGAGGAGAGCAGCCAATTATAGAAAGATTATTGTTATTATTTGAATCTAATATATCTTCTTCTAAAAATGTTTTTAATATTTTTGGATTATTGTATTTTACTATTATGTATATAGAACTTTCAGATTCTTTTATAAATTTTTTAATTTCTTGTGAATTTTCTGTATCATTTATAACTTGATCATGTAATATATTTAATATTTCTTTTGTTATATGATCTGTGCCACTTTCATCATGTATCATAGCTGAGTATTGTAAAATATTGAGCTCATTTTTTATATTACTAAGCTTGGCCCCTTTTGCTATCAACAATTTCACAATTTCTATTTGACCATGATAGATTGCAAGGGACATAGGGGTTATACCTGAGGCATAAATTTTAAAATTTGTGTCAGACCCATTTTTAATTAAAGTTTCTACAGTTGAATATTCATAATCCTCAATAGCATGCATTAAAGCGGTTTTTCCTTCAGAGTCTTTAAATGCATCCAGTATAATTCCCTCATTTAATAAAATTTGAACAATATCTGGATTAGCCATCGATATTATCTGTAAAAATAAATTTTTACCGCCTTCATCTATGTAACCCAGTATTTTTGCTAATTGATATTCTTCACGATGAGAGTTTTTTATTTCTCCTATTGTTGATTTAAAAGATTCTTGGTCCTGATTTTTGCATGCTTTAAGTAAAGCGTTGCAATACGTAGTTAAAGATTGATCTTTATAGGTACTATTTAATATTAACTCTGTGTTCATTTTAAGAAAATAATAATTTATTTTTCAATTGCACTATTTGTTATATTATAACATTTTTTTAATTGATGTCAAATTAATATATGTAAGTTGAAGTCAAGGAGAGTTGCAACTAATATTGGCGATATTTTGTAGAAAATTGGCGTCTAAAATCAAGTGGCTATGTTAATAATTTTAATTTATTAAATTGTTTTAATTGATCTCTAATTTCGGCTGCTTTTTCAAAATCAAGATCAGCTGCTGCTTCTAGCATTTGTTTTTTTAATTGCTCAATTTCTGAATCGCTTGGTATTGATTTATTTTTGCTATTATCATTTTCATTTGATTTTTTATAGAGGTTTTCAAGAGCTGAGCCAATCTTTTTAAATGTTGTTTTTGGGGTGATGTTATGTTTTTTATTATGTTTTATTTGCAAGTCTCTTCTTCTGTTATTTTCATTAATTGCAGACCTAATTGATTTAGTTTCTTTATCAGCATATAATATGACCTTGCTCTCAGAATTTCTTGCTGCCCTGCCTATGGTTTGAATTAGGGATGTTTCATTCCTTAGAAATCCTTCTTTATCTGCATCAAGAATTGCAACAAGGGCGCATTCTGGTATATCAAGACCTTCTCTAAGAAGATTAACCCCTATCAGGCAATCATATTTTCCTATTCTTAAATCTTGAATTATTTCGATTCTATCTAGGGTATCAACATCGGAATGGATATAAACAACCTTAATATTCATATCGTTAAAATAGTCGCATAGATCTTCAGCCATTTTCTTAGTTAGAGTTGTAACTAAAGTTCTAAAACCCTTTTCAGTGGTTTCTTTAACTTCTTGTAACAAGTTTTGGACCTGATTTTTTATTGGCCTAATTTCACATATTGGATCTAATAATCCAGTTGGTCTGATAATTTGCTCAACAATTTGAGTTGAATTTTCTTTTTCGTAATTTCCAGGAGTTGCAGAAACATATATGGTTTGGGGTTTAAATTTTTGCCATTCTTCAAATTTTAACGGTCTATTATCTAATGCACTAGGAAGTCTAAAACCATGTTCAACCAATGTGGATTTGCGAGCTAGATCGCCACGATACATGCCATTAATTTGCGGAATTGATACATGGCTTTCATCAATAAATAATAATGCATCTTGGGGCAGATACTCAAAAAGTGTTGGGGGCGGAGCTCCTTTTGGTCTTGCTGTTAAATAGCGAGAATAATTTTCAATTCCTTTACATGTTCCTGTTGTTTGCAGCATCTCAAGGTCGTAAATTGTTCTTTGATTTAATCTTTGAGCTTCTACAATTTTATTATTAGATTCAAGAAATTCTAGATGCTCTTTTAAATCTGACTTAATTGACTTAATTGCAAGGTGAACATTTTCTTTAGGGGTTACATAATGCGATGATGGGTATATTGCTACTTCATTTAAGTTATTGAAATTTTCGCCAGTTAGTGGGTCAAATTCTAATATTTCTTCAATTTCATCTCCAAAAAAGTTAATTCTATAGGCTCTATCCTCCATATGAGAAGCATAAATATCTAGGGCGTCTCCTCTTACGCGGAAATTGCATCTTTCAAAATTTATATCATTTCTTTGATATTGAAGGTCGGTTAATCTTAGTAAGAATTTTTGCTGATTAACATTTTCACCAACTTTAACCCTAAGAACCATATTGCTGTAAAATTCTGGTGAACCAATACCATATATACAAGATACAGAAGCTATAACAATTGAATCTCTACTTTCAAGAAGGGATCTAGTGGCGCTATGTCTTAATCTATCGATTTGTTCATTTATTGAGCTATCTTTTTCTATATAGGTATCGGTTTTTGCCACATATGCTTCTGGCTGGTAATAATCATAAAAAGATACAAAATAGCCAATATCATTATCTGGAAAAAACTCTTTCATCTCGCCATATATTTGGGCTGCTAGGGTTTTATTGTGAGCCATGATCATTGCTGGACGCTGAGTTTTAGAAATAATATTGGCCATGGTAAATGTTTTACCAGATCCTGTAATGCCAAGTAATGACTGATCTTGATCGCCATTATTAAGGCCATTAATTAATTTTGAAATTGCCTGAATTTGATCGCCAGCTGGTGAGAATTTGGAATTGAGTTTAAATTTTTTATCAACCAATTAAAAAGAAATTATAATAAATAAAATTTGTGAGTGGTGGAGAGAGCAGGATTCGAACCTGCGTACGCTAACGCGGGCAGATTTACAGTCTGCTGCCATTGACCGCTCGGCCATCTCTCCATAAATGATTCTTAAAAATATTAGAGATAATTAAGAATAAAATAGTTAAGCCCGCAAGAAAAGCAAGGCAACATAATATATTACTTTAATTTCGATTAATCAAAATACAATGACTAATTAGCAAATTTATTAATTGCAAAAAATAATAACGAAGATGTTGCAACTATAGTTGGACCGGTTGGCGCATCAATTATAACTGAAATTATAATGCCAATTAATACTGAAATAATTCCAAATAATGCTGCTAAAAGAGCCATTTTTTCTGGTGATTTAGCAATTTGTTTAGCAGTTGCAGCTGGTATAATAAGCATTGAAGAAATTAGCAATATTCCAAATATTTTAATTGACGAGGCAACAATTAGAGTTATCATAAATATTAAAATAATATCTAAAATAGAGGTATTTATGCCTTTTACTTTTGCAATATCTCTGTCTATTGTCATTAATAGTAATTTAGGCCAATTTAGATATAAGATGGTTAAAATAATGACAGAGGTGCTTAAAATCCATAATATTTCTTGCATAGAAACGGTAAGAATATCTCCAAATAGATAATTATGCAAATTAAAATTAGCATTCATTAAACTTATGGCAATTATACCAATTGATAATGAGCTATGAGCCAATATTCCAAGTAATGTGTCGGTAGCCAAGGTTCTTTTTTGTTGCATATAAGCTAGAATAATTCCAAATAATAGGCATGAAATTAATGTTGCAAAATTTAGATTAATGCCAAGTAATATCCCAAAAGCAATACCAAGAAGAGAGCTATGGGCAAGAGAGTCGCCAAAATAGGCCATTTTTTTCCATACAATAAAGCATCCAATAATTCCAGCCAAAATTGCAATAATAATGCCAGCGATCAATGCTTTAAATATGAAGGGCTCAAATATTATATTCATTTTTTATTGTGAGAATGTTGATAAATTGCCATCATCTCAGACATATCATGACCAAAAATTGATTTAAATTCAGGGTCATTTGCTATAATATCCGCTTTGCCGTGGCAGCATATTTTGTTGTATAGGCAAATAACTTTTTTGGTTGAAGCCATAACCATGTGCAAATCATGCGAAATCATCAAAATGCTTAATTTGCGTTTTCGATATATTTTATTTAATAATTTGTAAAATTCTAACTGACCTGAAATATCAAGATTTTGTACTGGTTCATCCAGAATTAATAAATCTGGATTATTAATCAGGCTAAAAGCTAGTAAAATTCTTTGTAGCTCGCCACCCGACAATGATCTTATTTGTTTATCGATAATTTTAGCAATATTGCATTCATTGATAATATTGTCTAAATCTAAAATTGAAGATTTGGGGCTTAAAAAACCCAGGCTTAAAAATCTTTTAGCAGAAATTGGCAAATAAGAATCAATATTGAATTTTTGTGGCAAATAGCCAATTTTTAAATTAGGAGCTTTTCTAATTGATCCGCTATTAGCATTGACAACTCCAATTATAGTCTTAACAAGCATTGATTTGCCAGCACCATTTGGCCCAATAATTGTAGTAAAGTCGCTTTTATCAATTTTTAGATTAATATTATCTAATATTTTTTTTCCTTGACGTTTGACGCTTAAATTGTTTATATTGATCAACATAATTATTTAAATATGAATTTAGTCAAATTATTAGCAATATTCTTCATAGCTCTGCCACTTAACTTTAATTTCGCAAATGCTAGTGAGCAAGGCAATATATTATCTACAATTAAACCAATATATTCATTAATAGCCAATATTACCAATAATAAGAATATAAAAATAATTGTAAATGATAATAGTATTCCTCATGATTATATAATAAAGCCCTCAGATATTAAAAAAGCTAATTTAGCCGGATCAATTATATATATTGATAGTAATTACGAGACTTTCTTAAGTAATATTTTTAAAAACTCTAATATATATCAAAAGTCATATTCTATTATCGATATTGCTAATATTGAATTAATAAAATTAACCACCAATAACCATGATAATGGACATAATCATGGCGGTTACGATTATCACATTTGGCTTGATGTTAAATTAATGATAAAATTTGTAAAAAATTTCACAGAGATATTAATTAATCAATATCCACAAAATAAGTTATTATATAGTAAAAATAGTAAGGATTTAATAAATAGGCTGGAAATATTAGATAAAAAAGTGGCTAAAAAACTTGCTAAAATTTCCAATATAGAAATATTATTTTTTCACGATGCCTATCGATATTACGCTAAATCATATAATTTAAAGAAAATAAATTATATTTCCAAGAGCCCTAAAGAAATTCTAAGCGCCAAAGATATCATTGATATAAAAAAAGATATTATCAATAAAGATATTAAATGTATTTTAAGTGAAAATAATTTTACTAATAAAATTATTAATCAACTTGCAAAAAAATATCAAATTTCAGTAAAGATAATAGACCCGCTTGGCTTTGGTAAAAAACCTGATAAAGAAATGTATTTTGATTTAATTAATGAGTTAACTAATCAAATATCAAATTGTCATATTTAAGCTATTATATATCTTTATATGATTTTACTTCAGATTTAGCTCCGCCATGTGTGACTGCTCCATATCTGGCAGATCCAACTGTTTGTGAAAATTTCCATAAGGTACCACTTTGATATTGGTTTTTAATTGGTTGCCAGTTTTTTTTGCGCTCCATTACTTCTTTGGCACTTATATCAACTGATATTTGACCATTAATGGCGTCAATTGTAATTTTATCGCCATCTTTGAGCAGGGCTATCATGCCGCCATCATAGGCTTCTGGACTGACATGACCAATGCAAAATCCTCTAGTCCCTCCTGAAAATCTACCATCAGTAATAAGGGCTACCTTATCTCCCATGCCTTGACCATATATTGCAGCAGTTGTTGCAAGCATCTCTCTCATGCCAGGACCTCCTTTTGGTCCTTCATAGCGAATAACCAAGACATCGCCAATTTTGTAATCTTTATTTTCAACAGCTTTAAAGCAGTCTTCTTCACAATCAAAGCATCTTGCAACACCACTAAAAGTTAACTTATCTTTAGACATGCCAGCAACTTTGACAATTGCGCCATCAGGAGCAAGATTGCCTTTCAATGTAACAACGCCACCAGATTTAGATAAAGGAGCTTTTGGATGGTAAACAACATCTTGATTCTTGTTAAATTCAACATTTTTTAAATTTTCTGCCATTGTTTTACCGGTTACAGTAAGGCAGTCGCCGTGAATAAATCCTTCTTCATAAAGAACTTTAAGAACCATTTGCACTCCTCCTGCCTCATATAAATCTTTGGCAACATATTTGCCTCCTGGCTTCATATCAGTAATATAGGGTGTTTTTTTGAATATTTTACCAATATCAAATAAGTCGAAATCAATGCCACATTCATTGGCAATAGCTGGAAGATGAAGCGCAGCATTTGTTGACCCACCAGTAGCAGCTACAATTGTTGCAGCATTTTCAAGAGCTTTTTTAGTAACAATATCTCTGGCAGTTATTTTATTTCTTATTAAATCAACAACCGCTCTACCAGAAATATAGGCATATTGATCGCGAGATTCATAGGGTGCAGGAGCGCCAGATGACCCAGGAAGCGCCAATCCAATTGCTTCACTAACACAGGCCATGGTATTTGCAGTAAATTGTCCGCCACATGCGCCTGCACTAGGGCACGCAGCTTTTGATAATAGATGCAAGTCATGTGCTGTCATTTTGCCGGCATCTTTTTGACCAACACCTTCAAAAACATCGACAATAGTTACGTCTCTTCCTTGAAATCTGCCAGGTAAAATAGAACCACCATACATAAATACACTAGCAATATCGAGTCGACACATTGCCATCATCATGGCAGGAAGAGATTTGTCGCAACCAGCAATTGCCACTAATGCGTCATAGCAATGACCCCTAACTGTTAATTCAACCGAATCGGCAATAACTTCTCGTGATGCAAGTGAGGATTTCATGCCTTGATGGCCATTGGCAATGCCATCAGTAACGGTAATGGTTGTAAATTCTCGCGGAGTGCCTCCTGCTTCCTTGACACCTTTTTTAGCGGGCTGCGCTTGTCTTTGAAGTGCGATATTGCATGGTGCAGCTTCATTCCACGCAGTTGCAACACCAATTATTGGCTTGTCAAGATCGCTATCGCTAAGACCTGTTGGGTAAAGCTCGGTCTTAATATTGTAAAGCATTGTTTTTCTAGCCTCGCAGCCATGACTATGAGTTACATAGCGAGAAGGTAATTTTGATTTATCTATTTTGCTTGACATTAGCTGTGAATTTGTCTTTTATCAACTGCCATAGCTGCTTCCTTAACAGCTTCATTATATGTTGGATGTGCATGGCAAGATCTTGCAACATCTTCAGCGCTTCCACCAAATTCCATAGCTATTACAGCCTCATGAATTGTGTTGCCAGCCTCTCTGGCAATAATGTGAACGCCTAGGATTTTATCGCTTTTTGCATCGGATAGAATTTTTACAAAACCTTGATCATCATAGGTTGCTCTTGCTCTCGAATTAGCCATCATTGAAAATTTACCAACCTTATATGAAATATTAGCATTTTTAAGCTCCTCTTCAGTTTTGCCAACAGATGCAACTTCAGGATGGGTATAAATTACATTTGGAATTACTTCGTAATTTACGTGACCAGCTTGACCAGCGATTATTTCTGCTGCTGCAACTCCTTCATCTTCAGCTTTATGAGCAAGCATAGGGCCGGTTGTAACATCGCCAATAGCGAATATATTATCTATATTTGTTTTGAGGTGGTTATTTTCTATAAAGCCACGCTCATTTACTTTTACGCCAATATTTTCTAGACCAAGATTTTCAGTATTTGGCCTTCTGCCAATGGCAATTAGAACAATATCTGCTGATAATTTGGTTTTTTTAGAATCTTTGACATTTTCAATAGTAATTTCAGCTCCAGATTTTGTTTTAGCAACATCTAAAACTTTTGTTGAAAGCCTGAATTTAATGCCTTGCTTTTCCAGTATTTTTTGGAAATTGCGTGATATTTCATTATCCATAGAAGGTGTAATTTTATCAAGATATTCGATAACCTCAACATCGCTTCCAAATCTGCTCCATACAGATCCAAGTTCAAGACCAATAACTCCAGCACCTATAATAATCATTTTTTTAGGAACTTTAGGCAAGTCTAATGCGCCAGTAGAAGATATAATTGTTTTTTCGTCAATTTCAACATTGCCTAGATTTGTTACAACTGATCCTGTGGCAATTATGAAATTTTTTGCTGAAATTTTATTAGATTTTTTGTCATTAGTAACCTCAATATTATTTTGATCAATAAATTTTGCATGACCAATAATATGTTCTATTTTATTTTTTTTAAATAAGCCTGCAATACCTTGAGTTAGGCCAGAGATAATATCATTTTTGTTTTTGACTAATTTTTTAACATCAATTTTAGGTTTTGAAATATCAATACCAAGATCTTTGAAATTATGATGAGCATCGTGAAATTTATGCGAAGTTTCAAGCATTGCTTTTGAAGGAATGCACCCAACATTGAGACAAGTGCCACCAAGGGATTTTCTTTTTTCAACGCAGGCAACTTTCATGCCTAATTGGGCAGCTCTAATTGCTGCAACATAACCACCCGGACCGCCGCCAATGACGATCAAATCATAATCTTGTGACATTTTTTAACTGATTAAATTTAAAAAAATTTATGCCAAGATTACAAATTAATTGGTTAATGTCAATAGTTTATGATTTTGTCGATCATATAATCCAGCCACCTCCTAACATTCTTTGATCGCTATATATTACGCATGCCTGGCCAGGGGTAATGGCTTTTGTCATTGATTTCATGATAATATCGGCGCTATTATCATTATTGATAGTTATTTTTGCTGGCTGTGGTTCTTGAGATGAGCGAAGTTTAACGCTGGCTTTGATAATTTTGTCCTTAATATCAATTGCCAGCCAGTTTATATCTCTGATTTTGAAATTTTGACTATGAAGATATTTTTCTTCTCCGACATAAATTATATTTTGATTAGAGTCAATTTTTACAACATATAATGGGCTTGGCGAAGATATGCCAATTTTCCTCCTTTGGCCCAGAGTATAATTAATTATACCTTGATGCTGACCTAATTTCTTTTTGGATTCTATATGTAAAATATCGCCTTCTTTGAATGATTGGGGTCGATATTTTTTAATAACACTAGCATAATCACCATTTGGCACAAAGCAAATATCTTGCGAGTCGGGCTTTGAAGCAATTTCAAGGCCTAGTCTTTTTGCTTCATTTCTGGTATATTCCTTATCATTATTTCCCAAGGGAAATCTAAGATAGGTCAGTTGTTCATATGTTGTAGCAAATAGAAAATAGCTTTGATCTTTATTATTATCAAGGGCTCTATGAAGCTCAAATATGTTATTATTATTTTTAACTTGTTTAATATAATGGCCAGTAGCTAAACAATCTGCCCCTAGATCTTTAGCAACTTTGAGTAGGTCTCTAAATTTAACTGATTGGTTGCATTTAACACAAGGAATTGGTGTTTGACCATTAATATATGATTCAACAAAATCATCAATAACTTCGTTTTTAAAATTGCTCTGATAATTAATTATGTAGTGAGGAAAATTATATTTAGCAGCAACTTTTTTAGCATCATAGACATCTATTCCTGCGCAGCAGCTATTTTTTTTCTTACTGATCGAGCCCATATCATATAGTTGCAAAGTGATACCAATAACATTATATCCTTCTTCTTTAAGCTTGCATGCAACAACAGAGGAATCAACACCTCCAGACATGGCAACAATTACTGTTATTTTAGATTTATCTTTGTTAAATCCAAGATTATACATTTTTTTAATTTATATCTTTATCTTTATTTATCGCCATTTAATAATAAAATTATTAAGATTAAATAATTATAATTGTAAAATATGACAAAGTCAAATAACGCTTCAATAAAATTACCTAATGGCAAAGAAATAAGTTTGCCAATTTATCAAGCATCGCAAGGACAAGATGTAATTGATATTACTTCTCTTTACAAAGAAAGTGGCATGTTTACATATGATCCCGGCTATCTGGCAACAGCCTCATGTGAATCAAAAATTACATATATTGATGGTGAAAAGGGCATATTAAGTCATGCAGGGTACGCAATTGAAGATTTAGCAGCAAATTGTAACTATTTAGAAGTGGCATATTTATTGCTTAATAGAGAGTTGCCTAATAAGAGTGATTTTGCAGATTTTGAGAAAAATATCAAAAATAATATGCTAGTTCATGAGCAGATTGCAATTTTATATCGTGGTTTTCCGCGTAAAGCCCACCCTATGGCAATTATGGTTGGTGCTGTTGCATCTTTGTCGGCATTTTATCATGACTCTATGGATATTACTTGCCAAAAAGGGCGACTTGATGTGGTATATCAAATTATTGCTAAAATGCCTTCCCTTGCAGCAATGGCTTATAAATATTCGATAGGAGAGCCGATTATATATCCAAAATCAGAGCTAGGATTTGCTGAAAATTTCTTACATATGTTATTTGCAACGCCTCTTGAACAATATAAAGTAAGTCCAGTAATAGCAAAAGCAATGGAAATGATCTTTATTTTACATGCTGATCACGAGCAAAATGCTTCTACATCAACAGTTAGGCTTGCTGGATCTTCTGGAGCTAATCCATTTGCTTGTATTGGAGCTGGCATATCATCATTATGGGGTCCGGCACATGGTGGCGCCAATGAGGAAGTAATTGAAATGCTACAAGAAATTGGTTCAATTAAAAATATTCCTCATTTTATAAAAAAAGCAAAAGATAAGGATGATTCATTTAGATTAATGGGATTTGGTCACAGAGTATATAAAAATTACGATCCAAGAGCTGCTGTTTTAAAAAAAGCATGTCATGAAGTATTATCTGAATTAGGGGTTAAAAATGATCCTTTGTTAAATATTGCACTTGAGCTAGAAAAAATTGCTTTAAATGATAAATATTTTATAGATAGAAAATTATTTCCTAATGTTGATTTTTATTCAGGCATCATATATAAAGCTTTGGGAATTCCATCAAATTTATTCACAGTAATTTTTGCTATAGCTAGATCTGCTGGCTGGATATGTCAGTGGAAAGAGATGATAGAAGATCCAAAATTTAAAATTGGACGCCCAAGACAGCTCTATATGGGGCAAAAAAATAGAGATTTTGTTAAAATTAATAATAGAAAATAAAGCAGATATTACACACTAATTTAAAATGACTCTTTTTCTCTTTCTTGCTCGAAAAGATTTTTAATAGCTTGATCTATCATGACAAATACTTCATCAAAGCCACTATTAGAGCGATAATAAGGGTCAAAAACTTCGTCATCCCAATTATTTTCTACATTGCAATATTGCAATAAAAGATGAACCTTATTTTTATATTCTTCAGGACAAAGCTCCATGGCAGAGGTGTAATGACCATGATCCATGGTTAATATTAAGTCAAAATTTGCAAAATCTTCTTTTTGCAATTGTCTAGCTTTTATTCCATCAAATGAGATGCAATATTTACTTCCAGTTGCTACTGCCCTTGGATCTGGAGATTTACCAGAATGCTTATTATTAATTCCTGCAGAATCAAAAGTAAATTTATCAGTTACCTGAAAAACATGAGCTTTATGACGAGCAATTGCTTCTGCAGTTGGAGAGCGGCAAATATTTCCGGTACAAACAAATAAAATTTTCATTATTTATATTTAAATTAAAAATAAAATTAATATTTATTTTTTTTTAAAAAAGCAAATCTTTCCGGTAATTTGTTTGCTATTAAAAAGTTAAGTATCATTCCTGAAGCAAGGCTTAGAGTCCAGCCTAAAGATCCATGGCCAGTGTTTATGTATAAATTGCCATATTTTTTTTCGCATTTTATGATTGGTAAAGAATTAAAAGATACAGGCCTTAGGCCAGCCCATTTAGATTTTTCATTAATTTTACCAATATTTTGGAATGAGTTTTGGGCAATATTTTTGATAAGTTTTATTTTGCCCAGATCTATATTAGCATTATTATTATTGATTTCAGCAAAACCAGCAATTCTATATATGTTATCGATTCTACTATAGACAATTCTATTTTTTGTATCGCATATTGCAATCTTAGGGCAGTTATTAATATTTGCTATATCAGATGATATGCTATATCCTTTAATTGCTGATATTTTTGGAATTACATTAATCCCTTTAAGTAGGTCTAAGCCATTATAACCAAGGGCATAGACATAATTATCAGCATATAATACGCCACTTTCTGTATTTATACCAGTTATTTTCTTTTTATTAGTAAATATGTTATTGATCTTACTGTTATATATGAATTTAACTTTATATTTGTTCTGGCATATATTGGCTAAATTGCGAGTAAATAATTTGCAATTTCCAGAATAGTCATTCTTAAAAAAAAGAGCGCCCGCAAGAGAGGATTTAACTTCAATTTGAGATAGGCTTGGCTCTTTTTCAAGAGTTTGATCACGATTTAAAATTTCAAATTCGTGACTTATGCCAATATTTTTATAAAATGAAATAGCTTTTTGCAATTCATTGTCACTTCTAAAGAAGTGAAGAATTCCTTTATTATTAAAGTTAAAATCAATATTTTCTTCAGCAATAATTTTTAAAAAAAGCTCTCTGCTATAAGATGAAATCTTATATAGATTTTTACTATTTCTAATAGCATTAGTGCTTATTGAATTGATAAAGAAATAATATAGCCAACATAAAAATTTTTTACTAGCAACATTATTAATAGAAATTGAGCTTTTGCAAAAAAATATATTTTTTAATATATTAATAATAAAAGACTTATTGGCCCAAGGCTCAATGTGACAGAAGCTTAACTGACAACCATTGCCATAAGAACATCCCATTGCAGGCAATTCATTGGCGTCAATCACGGTAACATCATGTCCATCTTTAGCTAAGTAGTAAGCTGATGTCACACCAATAACTCCGGCTCCTAGGATTAAAATTTTCATTTACTTAGTTAAAATTTGGTTGTAAATTTATTGCTATATAATATCAAAAACATTTTAAGATGACCTCTATTATAATAGCTATAATTTAACAAAATAATTAAAGCCAAATTACTATAATTAATTTCAAATCTAAATATAGGATAAATTAAGTCAATTTTATTTTATGGACCAAAATTCAAATATATTTATCAATGAATGGTAAAAAAATTTACAATATTTCATCATATCAAAATTATTGCCAAGAATTATATAACTTTATTACTACAAATTATAGCGATATATCTAATGTAGTTATTTTGCTTACTAGTAAGAGACTTTGTCGAGATTTGAAAAACTGTTTTATTGTAGATGACTCTAATATTTTTTTACCGCAAATTAAAACTATCTCAGAAATTGACTATAATGATTTTTGGTTGGCTGATTCCTCTAGTAAAGCTGCAAAAGAAGAAATTAATTTAGCGATTTCAAATTATCTTGAATATAAAATTTTAAGTGAAGTTGAAGAAATTTTTTACATTGCCAATATTGTTGTTAAAAATCAAATTTTTGCTTGCAATAACAATATAGACAAAGCTGTATCAATTGCAAAAAATTTGAGATATTTTTTTAATGATATTGCTCAAGAATCGATTTTAGAAATTAAATGGAATGAAATTGATGATTCTAATTTATCAAGCCATCGTCAATTAACGCTAAATTTTTTAGTTGAATTTTACGCCAATATTAAAAATAACTTGCTCAAAGATAAAATAATCTTAAGTAGCGATAGAGGTAATTTTATATTAACGCAAATAATTAATTTAATAAAATCTTATAAATTAGCTAAACCATTAATAGTTGGTGGCTCAAGGGGGTCTTCAAAAATAAATCGCGACTTAATTACAGAAATCAATAATCAAGAAAAAGGTGTTATAATTTTAAATAATTACATAAATGTTAATAATGCCAAAGAGAGTAATCCTCAATTTTATAATAATAAGCTGATAAAAGATTTAGGATTGAAAAATAATATTTTGGTAAATCTGGAAGAGTTTAATGTAAATCCAAATCGTAAAATCAGAAAAATATTAACTGATAATATTTTTTTAGATAGTGGCAATATTAGAGAATTGCAAAATATTAAAGAAAAGCTTGATATAAAAAATTTACAACATGATATAGTGCAAAATTTTACTTTGATTCAAGGGCATAATGAATATGAAGAGGCTTTTCAAATATGCAATATATTGGCCAATAAAATAGATAAAAAAATAGCTATAATATCAGGAGATGATAATTTTTTAAGCATTTTAATAAAGCAGTTAAAAATTAGGCAAATTCCTTTTAACAATGGTATATCGCAAAAAATAATTAATCAGGACTTATTAATATTTATTGACTTAATCAATGATTACTTAACCAGCGAATTTGATGCAAATTTATTTCTTGCTATTGTAAAAAATAAGCTATGTAAATATAGCAAAAATGAAGAAATATTATTGAAATTTGAGACAGAGATATTGCGTCAGCAGTTGAGTGAAAAATCTTCAAGAGCAATAGACTTAAAAGTTAAACAGCTAAAAGATAATGAATTAAGTTATTTTTGGCAGTCATTTAATGAAGATATTTTCATCTTTGAAAATAAAGTTGCTTCAATTTCAAGTCATTTTAAAATAATTCAAAAGATAATAGAAAATTTAACCAATGAAAGCTTGTTTAAATTAATAAGTAGTTCATTGGCAGCAAATGAGCTTTTTGATTTTTTTGCTCATTTGAGCAAGCAAAATTTAACATGTAATTACAATCAATTTGTTAATATCTTTAAAGATATTGCTAAAAATTACAGTTTTTTTGAAAAAACCAATTCTAATTTAAATATACAATTATTATCGCCCATTGAGGCCAGAATGATCAATTGTGATATTGTTATTTTATGCGCATTAAATGATGGTGTCTTTCCTAAAAGAGAGGGAGAGAGTTGGTTGGGGAAAAAAATTAGAAAATCTTTAAATATTGAAAATTCTCTCAAGCAGATAGGGGTCAATGCTTGTGATTTTTGTCACTATTTATCTTTGCCAAAGGTAATATTATCCCGCCATCAATCTGGCAATAATTCAGTTAAAGCTCCTTCTCAATTTTGGCTAAGATTTCAATTATTTTGTCAGTTTTTTGCGATATCATTATCTCCAATAAAAGAAAAGAGACTTTTTCAAGTTAAGAATAATATTGATCATGAATTTAATGGCTATCGCTATCAGTTAAATATTGATAAAATTTCAATCACAGAAATTGTTAAATTAATTCATAATCCTTATTATATATATGCCAAAAAAATTCTTAATTTACACGAATTACCCATAATAAATTACGAACCATCTTTTGCAGAGTTTGGTAGTTTTGTTCACAAAGTTCTAGAAATTGATATTGCTCAAAAAAACTCCAATTCTGATCCTGATATTTATCATGAAATATTTACTAAATATTTTTCAGCTACTGATTCATGGCTAATATGGTGGCCTAAATTTAAAAAAATTTATAAGAATTTTATCAAAGATAATGAACAATTTAAGAATTGCAAAAATTTATTAGAGCAATATTTAGAGACTAATATATCAGGCAAGAAGATTTATGGCAAGATAGATCGTATAATAATAAATAATGACAAATCTGTTGAAATAATTGATTACAAAACAGGTATATTGCCAACAAAAAAAGATGTTGAACTACTTAAGGAGCCTCAATTAATAATTGCAGCATTATTGGCGCATAACAATAATTTTACCAATATTAAATATTTGAAATATTGGAAGCTATCAAATAAAAATAATATTATCAAATCATGCTGCAATGATAGTGAATTATATAATTTAATTGATGATGCAAGAATAAATATTAGCAATATTGTTAATCATTATTTTCTAGATGATAATAAATTTAAAGCTATCAAAGATGATCAATATGATAGCTATAAGCATTTATCTAGAATTATGAATAAATATTAATTTATTCTCAAATTATTTTTAATTAATTGAATTAATATTAAATTCTTGATGGCCAGAGGAGTCGCCAGGGGCAGGGGTAGTAAATCAAAAAGAGACGACAAAAAAGAGTGAAAGAGTGCCATAGAAAATAAGCTAGAAAATAAGCTAGAAAATAGTCTAAGTAAGGGGTTAAGGAAGAGGTCAAGGAAGGTGCCAAGAAAAAATCTATAAAAGATTGATATAGTTTGAGGCGATAAATTTAATGGCGAGCCCGAGAAGATTCGAACTTCTGACCCACAGCTTAGAAGGCTGTTGCTCTATCCAGCTGAGCTACGGGCCCGCATAATTACATATCATATGATGTTATTGTTTAAAAATCAATCTCTTAAATTAATAAATTTAATCTTTTTAAAATCATGAGATATATAATTAATTGCAAATAAAGCAATATTTTATAAGATGCTATGCCAAAACACATCTTTAACATAACTTAAAATTCAATTAAAGAGGTTTTTTCGTATTATTTTGGAGCTTTATATAGAGTTAACAGATAAAAAAGTATAATAATGCTTTAGAGTTGTAAATTTTTTTGATATGATGATGTTATTTAATTATTAAACAATATATAATAATAAATAACATGAGTATAGAAGATAATTTTGACGACATAGAGCTAGCAGCAACATCAGCCCCACCATCAGCCCCACCATCAGAAGCAAGTCTAGAAATAACAAAAGCACCAAATGAGGGTGATGGAGAGAGAGAACAAGATGATGAAGAACAAACACATAATATGATTCATAATATGTTATTACATATAGTATTAATAAATCATTTATTTGCAGGCAATAATAGGTCTGTCAATAGTTTTATTGAAAAAGAAAGAAGAGAAATAGAAAAAAAAAGAAGAGAAATAGAAAAAGAAAGAAGAGAAATAGAAAAAGAAAGAGGAGAAATAGCTGAACAAAACATAGATGAACAAAACGCAGATGATGTAGTGAGATTAGGGGCAAGATTCCAATGTAATCAACGTATTTTGGCTAAAGAAATTAATAGAAATGCTGAACTTAGATTGATAAGAAATATAACTCTTTCTGTTTTATTTGGTATTGCATCTTTTGTAAGAATGCAAGAAAGGCGAGAAGGTGAAAATAATTTCTTATCCACAATAATTCTAGCTACAGCATGTTGTTTGACAGCAATATATGAGTCAATTGAAAAGAGAAATGTGGCAGCGATTTGTTATTTTAATCAAAGCCAGATAAGCACAAAAATAGAAAGTCTAAAAATGGTAGCAAGAAATTTAGCAACAAACAATCCAAGGCAATATGATGCAGATGATGATGCAGATGTAATTGCAAAATTGTCCAAACAAAGCTTTTTGCTAGAGACCATTGGTCTGACTGCTAGTCTTCTTAAGTTTTTGTCATATTTTTCTGGAAATGCTTTACTTGTTTGTGGATTGGTTTATAACTTTCTTCATGATGATATTAAGCAAAAAGAAAAAGTTGGAGACTATGAACAGTCTGGTTTAGGTGGTTTCGATGATGGTAGTTATGTTTATCTTACTTATGTATCTCCTGTAATGCCTTTGATAAATAGTGGGATTTGGTTCGCTGCAGCATGTTTAAGCCAAATAAGAGTTCAAGGTCTGGAGGATAAATATATTGTAGATTATGAGAATTTGGTTAATTTTGTAAGAACAAGAAGTCAGTCTAGGTTAAATCAAGATGAAGAAGGTCGAGGTCAAAAAATTAACGCACTTAATAAACTAAAAAAAAGTTATGAAAGTTATATAGAAGATAAAAATTCTGCTAATGGTGATATCTCAAAAAACTTACTAAGATCTGACGATTATCTCCACCCATGTAAGTTTTTTTATTTATCAGCATATGTGTGGAGTAGATTCAGGATGAATTGCTGCACTTTTTTACCTGAATCTTTACTTGGTCAAAATACAGACATAACACAGATGCCAAGAAAAGAAGAAATGAGTCAAAGAATGAGGATTTCTCCGTCGCCACCACCAGCTGATGCTCATGCTTCATTATTACCAGGGCCAATAATTTCAAGGGTAGATAGTAGAGAGGGGGCTGCTATTTCTATTTCTTCGTCACCACCGCTAGGGAGTAGAGGGAGGGGATGATACTTCCTCTGTCTCTCCACTCAAAACCTGTGCAGTTCTTTTTCATGCGCCGGTTAGAACAAATAGATTAGAGCAGGATATGGTAATATGAAAATTTCACATATATTGATTTATTTTATGTCAATATACGCTTTTATAAGGATATTTTTTGCATTTAATGCAAAAAATAGCTAGTTTTATTAAAAACATCATGTAATATTTGCAAAAAATGCACAATTTTTAAAGCAATATTACAAATTATGACCAATAAAGTAACATCATCATCAATTATTAAAAGAATTAAAGAAGAAGAGATAAAATTTATTGATTTTCGTTTTTGCGACTATAATGGTAGGTGGCTTCATATAAGTCATTGTGCAGATGCGCTCTCGACGCATGATCTTGATTATGGCGTATCATTTGATGGGTCATCTGTTGCTGGCTGGAAAACAATTAATGATTCTGACATGACTTTATTGCCTCAGCTTGATTGTTGTTTTATTGATCCTTTTACAACTATTTCAACATTGGTTATTATTTGCGATGTCATTGACCCTGAAACAAATTCAGGCTATGAAAAAGACCCGAGAGACACTGCCAAAAAGGCTGAAAATTATCTTAAAGAAAGTGGCATTGGCGATGTAGCATTTTTTGGTCCTGAGCCAGAATTTTTTGTATTTGACGATGTTAAATTTAACAATAAATCTCATGGTAATTTTTACGAGATTGACTCTCAAGAGGCACCTCATAATAACGCTACTAAAATCGAAGGTGGTAATCTTGCCAGAAGATCACTGATTAAGAGTGCATATTTTGAAGCTTCGCCAATTGATACCGGGCAAGATTTAAGATCAGAAATTGTTGAGGCGCTATCGCAAATTAATATGAAGCCAATATTACATCATCACGAAGTGGCAACTTCGCAATTTGAAATTGGCTTTCAATATGACTCATTGCTACAAACAGCAGATAATGTTCAAAAATTTAAATATGTTGTTCACAATATGTGTCAATTATATGGCAAAACATCAACTTTTATGCCTAAGCCAATTTTTGCTGATAATGGCTCTGGTATGCATGTGCATCAATCTATTTGGAAAAATGGCAAAAATCTTTTTATTGGCAAAGATCATGCTAATTTGTCAAAATTAGCACTTTATTATATAGGTGGCATTATCAAACATGCTAAAG